>JASEHK010000120.1 GCA_030018875.1 Endomicrobiia bacterium
CGGCTTTTTTTAATAAAGCAAAAAAGGCAGTGGCGATCTGTCAGTGGCGAGTAAAGGCAAGATTTTTTTCTTACTTCTTACTTCTTACTTCTAAACTTATGACCTGGCTATATCAGATACCGATACTGCTCTTCTCCGTGATACTTCACGAATACGCGCATGGCTGGATGGCCGGGCGCAAAGGCGACGACACCGCCCGCGTAATGGGTCGTCTCACATTTAATCCTATCCCGCACATAGACCCCGTAGGCAGCATTCTGCTGCCCCTCATAGCATCTCTGACGGGCGGACCTCTTATCGGCTGGGCCAAACCGGTGCCCGTAAATCCTTACCGTCTTGGCGACCCCGTCCGCGATATGATGTGGGTCGGCGCAGCCGGACCGGTTTCAAATCTCCTGCTGGCCGCGGCGTGCTCCCTGGCGCTTTTCGTCGTCAGATTCGCCGGCGTCGGCGATCCGCTTATATTTTCTTTTCTCAGATATGCCGTAGTGATAAACGTACTTCTACCCGTTTTTAATCTCGTCCCGGTTCCGCCTTTGGACGGCTCGCGCATCGTCGCGGGGCTTCTTCCGCCGAGGTTAGCCCACGAATATATGAAGATAGAGCCGTACGGGATATTCATCATTTTTATTTTGATATCGTCGGGATTTTTCTGGAGGATGATAATGCCCGTGGTATACTCCATAGTCGGGCTTCTTGTGGGATGGCACACTATAATATAAAGACGGGAGATGGGAAATGGAATATGGGAGACGCTAAACGGGAGAAACGAAATACCGCAAAGTGTTAAGCGTAAAGAGATTAAAACCCTTCCCGCTTTCCGCTTCCCGATTTCTTACACTCTACCATCTACCTTTTACTCTATGACGAACAAACACTCCAAAGAAAGAATCTTATCGGGTATGCGTCCGACGGGGAATCTCCATATCGGGCATCTTCTCGGCGTCCTTGAAAACTATCGCGCGCTCCAGAACGCAAACGACTGTTTTTTTATGGTCGCCGACATCCACGCTCTTACCACCGAGTACGAGCGGCCCGATGCGATTCAGGCGGCTTCCGTCGAGATGGTAAAGGACTGGCTTGCTTCCGGAATCAACCCCGACGTGGCCGTGATATTCCGGCAGTCCGACGTTCCGGAGCACGCCCAACTCCATCTTCTTCTTTCAATGATAACGCCTCTGGGCTGGCTTGAGCGTTGCCCGTCTTACAAAGAGCAGCTCCGCGAACTTAATGGCCGCGAACTTCACACCTACGGATTTTTGGGTTATCCGCTTCTGCAGGCCGCCGATATTCTCGTTTATAAGGCCACGGCCGTTCCCGTCGGAGAAGACCAACTCCCGCACATAGAATTGACGCGCGAGCTCGCCCGCAGATTCAACTCACTCTATTCACCGACTCGCCCTGTTTTTCCGGAGCCGAAATCTCTCGTAACGCAATCGCCCAAAGTTCCGGGCACCGACGCCAGGAAGATGTCAAAGTCCTACGACAACGCCATAAACATCGGCGCCGGGCCGGCCGAACTTAAAAAGCGCGTCAACTCGATGTTCACCGACCCCGTCAAGATAAAGATAGACGACAAAGGTCATCCCGAAGGGTGCGTGGCGTTTGCGTTTTGCAAGTTATTGAAGCCCGATGGCGCCGCTTCGCGCGAGGCCTTGTGCCGCAGTGGCGCAATCGGTTGCGTCGCCTGCAAAAAAGAACTTCTCGAACTGCTCGACGGGCTTCTGTCGCCCATCCGCGAAGAAAGAAAAAAAATAAAAGATTCCGACGCTCTGGCCGTCCTCGCCGACGGAGCTCTCAAAGCCCGCCAAGAGGCCTCTGTCGTCGTCGAGGAAACGAAAAAAGCGATGGGACTATTCACGGCGTCCATATCCTAAAACGAAATGACCTACGAAGTCCACATACCCATTTTCGAAGGGCCGCTTGATCTTCTGCTCCATATCATTAAGAAAAACGATATGGACATTCAGAATATCAATATATCCCAAATCACGGGCGAGTTTTCAGAATATGTGAATTTGATGAAGGATCTAAATCTTGACATAGCGGGGGAGTTTCTCGTTATGGCCGCCACTCTTCTTGAGATGAAGTCTCGTTGCCTGCTCCCGTCTACCGACGAGGAAACCGAGGAGCCCCAGATGTTCAGCGACCTCAAGGAGCGTCTGAGCGAATATCAGAAGTATAGGCATATAGCGACGATTCTTGCGGGGCATGAAGAAAAAAACCGCGACGTCTTTTACCGCGTGGCGCCCAAATTTTCCACCGACGAGTACACGCTTGATGTTTCGCTCTTCGACCTTTTGGATACCTTCAAGCGAGCCATTACGGTTCTGCCGGACGATGTCAAAAAGATAGTTTACGAAGAAATTCCGATAGAACGAAAGATTGCCGAGATACTCGATATTTTGCGCGAGAAGAGGTTTATACCGTTTAAGGAATTGTTGTCCCGCGAAAAGACGCGCATGGGTATGGTGGTAAACTTTCTGGCGGTGCTGGAATTGATTCGATTAGGCCAGATAATCGCCCGTCAAAAAGAGACCTTTGGCGGAATCCGCATCTATTTGGTAGAATATAAGCCCGAAGAAGAATTCGACGGAGTTTCCGACGGAGCGCGCTCGACTGAATCCGCCGCGCCCGAGGGATCCGGTGAGCCGACGCTCGAACATAAAGAGGGAGAAAGCAATGCCTAAAATGAAGACGCACAGCGGCGCCAAAAAGCGCTTTTCCGTAACCAAAAACAGGAAAATAAAACACAGAAAGGCGGGCTTGAGGCACCTTTTGACGGGAATGAAGTCCTCTCGCGGCAGGCGTTTGCGCAAAAGCGGTATTCTGCACGATGCCTCGGCCGCAAACATTTTGCTTAAAATGCCATACGCCTGAGCCCTGAAAAGCAATGTAGGGGCGGCCATTGTGGCCGCCCGTTTGAGGGAGGGGACAAGCCCCTCCGCTACAGACTTATAGAGGGAGGGGACAAGCCCCGCCACTACAGACTTATAGAGGGAGGGGACAAGCCCCTCCACTACATCTTATAGCGAGGATAAAGCCTCGCGCTATGTAACACTTTCCTGCCACCGGCCTCGTTATAATGGAATTCAAGGAACTCGTCAACATCGTCGAAGTTTTGCTTTTTATCACCGACCGTCCGCTGTCTTTGCGAAAAATCAAAGAGATTGCCGGCGACGACATTTCCGACGATGAGCTCCGCGCGGCGCTCGCGGAAATAATAAAACGCCTTGCCGAGGCGGGTTCGCCGCTTGAAATAAGGGAAGTCGCTGGCGGATGGCAGTTCGCCACCCGCGCCGCCTATGCTCCGTGGGTCAAGAAGCTTTATCGCGACAAAACCCGACTGAAACTTTCGCAATCCGCGCTTGAAACTCTCTCCATAATCGCTTACCGCCAGCCGATAACCCGTCTTGAAATAGAGCGCGTCAGGGGCATAGAGTCGCTCGGAGTCAGCGAAACGCTGCTCGAGCGCAAACTTATAAAAATAGTCGGGCGCAAGGAAACGCTCGGCCGACCGCTCCTCTACGGAACCACGCAAGAGTTCCTCAAGTATTTCGGGTTGCAGCATTTGAGCGAACTTCCCACCATAGAAGATTTTTCTGTGCCGCCGTCCGATGAATCGTCGGAATCGGTCTCGTCGAGCGACGACGCCGCCGACGAAGGGGCGGAAGTCCCGCCGGAAGAATCGCCGAGTTAAAAACCTCTCAATTTAAGAATATGTCACTCTGTGTATGATAGGATTATCCACGGTATATCTCAACGACACATCGCGCGATTGGGCGCGCCTCGCCGCGCGCGCCGGAGATATCGGCTACGATTCTTTTGAACTGGATGTCGGCATCCCCGCGTCCTGGCTGAAAGACATCAAGCGTTCCGTCGCCGACGGGAAAGCGAAGATTTTAAGCGTCCACAATTTTTGCCCCAAGGTGGAGGCCGTCCCCGAAGGCAGAAACCTCTGGAGCGCCTACTTGATAACATCCGAGGATGAAGCCGAACGGCGCAAGGCCGTCGAGCTTACGAAGCGTTCCGTGGAGACGGCGGCCGCGGTGGGCGCTTTGGCGGTCGTGGTGCACGCGGGGCATACCCAAGTGGATTTCGACGGCCGCGACCTCTCGAAGTTTCTGCGCGACTTCGGCGCGGGCTCTTCGCTCTACCTGGCGCGGCTGGAGGAACTCAAAATCGCCCGCCGCGCGGTGGCGCCGCGCTATATTCACAACGCCGTCAAATCTCTCGAAGAGATAACCCGTTTCGCCGAAGGCTCCGGCGTGCGTGTGGCTCTTGAAAACAGATTTTTTTATCACGAAATACCGCTTCTGGGCGAGTTCGGCGAGATATTCCGCGCCGTCGGGTCGTCGGACCTGGCTTTCTGGTACGACATCGGTCACGGCGAGATATTTATCCGCATGGGATTTATGTCGTCGCACGAGGAAATACTCGAGCCCTATAAAGACCGTATCGCCGGCTTCCATCTCCACGATGTGCGCGGTATGAGGGACCACTACGCTCCCGGCGAAGGCGAGCTCGATTACACCGGATTTCTTAAATACATGCGGCCGGATACTATAAAGATAATAGAGGCGCATCCTTACTCGCGCGCTTTCGCCGTCGCGCGGGCGAAAGATATTTTTGCGCCGCTCGCCTAATTTCGCGCCGTTGCGCGCGAGTTAATGCAACTATTGACAATTCACTAATAAATGGATACAATATGAAACATGAGACCAAATGGAACGCCTCAAAGTTTACAGGCGCGGCGATACAAAGCGATAGCGTTGCTGCGTTCGGGGGAAAGCTATCGTTCTGTGGCAGAGAAACTTGTCGCTTCACTAAGTTCTGTGGTACGATGGAATCAGGCATTTCGGAAAAAGGGAAAAAATGGTCTTCAACCCAAACCAGCGCCGGGTCGGCCATCATGGCTGTCGGATTCTCAAAAGAGGAGGTTGCAGAAGTTGTTGGTAAAGGGTCCCCTTTCAGCCGGCTATCCCACGGACTTATGGACACTGAATCGCATCGGGGAAGTGATAAAGAAAGAGTTCGGCATCCGG
>JASEHK010000121.1 GCA_030018875.1 Endomicrobiia bacterium
GACAGAATAGCCCGCCTGAAAAACAGAGCATCCTCCTTAGTCGCCGCAGGCGACGGAGCGCGAAACGCCGCGCGATTCGCCGCGACGACTTCAAAACTCGCCCGATAAAAAAGAAAAGCCGACGCTTGCTTTAAGCGCCGGCTTAATAATGCTTCCGAATCAATCTTTTACGCCCAAACTTTCTTTTCGACTTTCTCAAACACGACTTTCTTCGACGGATAAATCGCTTCGGTCAGATCGTCGGGATCAAACCACAACTTAATCTCGTATTCGGCCGACTCCGGCGACGACGAACAGTGCGCCACGTTTTCAAAAACGCCCTTGGTCGTAACGCGACCGTAGGAACCTCTGATACTCGTGGCTTCGGCTTCTTCGGGATTCGTCGCTCCGACGATGTTTCTTAATTTTTTTATCGCGTCTTCGCCGGTGTAGACCATCGCCATAACGCGGTCAAACGGCTCGCCGAAAAGATTGCCCTGGATATATTCTATCAATGAGTCGTAAAACGCCTTGCCTTTGTGCTCGGCGTAGTGCCGCTCGGCAAGCTCGCGCGAGACCTTTATCATTTTAGCTCCGATGATCAGCAATCTGGCTGCGGAAAGTTTTGTGATGACGTTTCCGGTCAGCGATTTTTTGATGCCGTCGGGTTTTATCAGAATGAGCGCGTGCTCCACTTTGGACATAATCCTTATTCTCCTTGTAATATCCCCATTGACGTTCCCCTGACTCAGGGCGCCGCTTATTTCTTCTTTTTTTTCGCGGCGTCTTCAACCACGACCTGAGCCGCGGCCAGCCGCGCTATCGGCACGCGGAAAGGCGAACAGGAAACATAGTTCATTCCGACTCGATGGCAGAACTTCACCGACTCAGGATCCCCGCCGTGCTCTCCGCATATTCCGATTTTGAGATTCTTGCGCGCCTTTCTGCCGCGCGCTATGGCTATTTTTATCAACTCTCCCACGCCCGTTTGGTCGAGCGTCTGGAACGGGTCATACTTGAGTATTCCTTTTTCGATATAGGCCGGCATAAAGGCCCCGATGTCGTCGCGGGAAAACCCAAACGACATCTGTGTGAGGTCGTTCGTGCCGAAACTAAAAAACTCGGCCGGACCCGCGATGCTTTCGGCCATAAGGGCCGCGCGCGGGATTTCTATCATCGTTCCGACGAGAAGTTCGAGTTTCTTGAGGCCGTATTTGGCGAGCGCGTCCTTGTAAACTCTCTCTATTATTTCTCTCTGATGTTCTATCTCTTCGACGGCGCAAGTCACCGGAATCATTATTTCAGGCTTTACGGATTTTCCGTCTTTCGCGAGTTCGGCGGCGGCCTCGATGATCGCGCGGGCCTGCGTCTCGGTTATTTCCGGATACGTAACTCCCAGACGCACTCCGCGGTGTCCCATCATCGGGTTGGATTCTCTTAAGGACGACGCGCGCTTTTCGAGAGCTTCGACGGAAATGCCCAAAGCCTCGGACAATTCCCGGATTTTTTCGGCTTGATGAGGAACGAACTCGTGGAGCGGAGGGTCAATAAGACGAATTGTAACGGGATGACCGGCCATCGCTTCGAGCGTCCCTTTGATGTCTTTCTTCATAAAAGGGAAAAGCTCGTCGAGCGCCTTCTTTCTTTCTTCGAGGGTCTTGGAAACTATCATTTTGCGAAGCAGGAAAAGCGCCTCGTCCGAGCCCTTTCCGTAAAACATGTGCTCTATGCGGAAAAGCCCTATGCCTTCGGCTCCCAGAGAGCGGGCGCGCGCGGCGTCATCGGGCGTGTCGGCATTTGTGCGGACGCCGAGTTTGCGGACTTTGTCCGAGATGGCGAGGTAATCGCTGAGTATCTGATTTTCCTTGCTGGCATCAACCATCGGCAGACGGCCGGAATAGACATAACCTTTTGTGCCGTTGAGGGTGAGCCAGTCACCCTCCTTTATTGTTTCGCCTCCGACGGTAATGGTCTTAGCGGCGGCGTCTATATGCAGGGACGAACATCCGACGATGCAGCACTTTCCCCAACCTCTGGCCACCAGAGCGGCGTGGGACGTCATTCCGCCGCGCGCGGTCAAAATGGCCACCGATGAGGACATTCCGTCCACATCTTCGGGGTTTGTCTCTTCGCGCGCCAGAACCACGGCCTTGCCTTCTTTTGCCCACTCGACGGCGGCCGCGGCCGTGAACACGACCTGGCCGGTCGCGCCTCCGGGTCCGGCGGGAAGACCTTTGGCCAGAACCTTGACGGTCTTCTCCGCGGCGGGGTCTACTATCGGGTGCAAAAGCTCGTCCAATTGCGACGGCGTCACGCGCGTGACGGCCATCTCCTTGGTTATCAGCCCTTCTTTGTACATATCAAACGCCATCTTAACGGCGGCGGGGCCGTTTCTTTTTCCGACGCGGCATTGTAACATGAATAGCCGCCCCTTCTCGATTGTGAATTCTATGTCCTGCATGTCGCGGTAGTGTTTTTCGAGGCGCTTCTGTATATCGAAGAGTTGCTTGTATGCCGCGGGCATTTTATCGGCAAGCGTGGCCTCTTGACGGTTGTGCTCGGAAGCGGAGTTTTCATTTATCGGAGCGGGGGTGCGTATACCGGCGACCACGTCCTCGCCCTGCGCGTTGATAAGATACTCGCCGTAAAAATGCGCGTCGCCATTTCCGGGGTTGCGGGTGAATGCGACGCCGGTGGCGGAATCCGCGCCCATATTGCCGAACACCATCGCCTGAACGTTGACGGCGGTTCCCCAAATGTCCGGTATGTTTTCTATGCGGCGGTAAGCTATGGCCCGCTTGCCCTGCCACGATGAAAATACCGCGCCGATGCCGCCCCAGAGCTGCTCCATCGCGTCGTCGGGGAAGGATTTACCCAGGACTTCCTTGATTTTTTTCTTGAATTGCTCGCAAAGCTCTTTTAAGTCCGCGGCGCTCAAATCGGTGTCGAGTTTCACGCCCTTTTTCTTTTTGCGCTCGCCGAGCATTCTGTCGAGTTGTTTTCTTATGCCCATATCGTCGGCGGGCTCTATGCCGGCGGCCTTCTCCATAACGACGTCGGCGTACATCATAATCAGGCGGCGGTAAGCGTCGTAGACGAAACGTTCGTTGCCGCCGGTCTCGCGGATGAGTCCGGGTATCGTGGCGGCGGTGAGGCCGACATTGAGGACGGTTTCCATCATTCCGGGCATTGACTTTCTGGCGCCGGAGCGCACAGAAACCAAAAGCGGGTCCGACGAATCGCCGAAGTTCTTGCCGAGCAGTTTTTCTATGCGCCCGAGCGCGGCTTTAAGCTGGCCATCCAATTCTTTGGGATATTTTTTGGCGTTTTTATAATAGTGCGCGCAGACCTCGGTCGTTATCGTGAATCCCGGAGGCACGGGCAGACGCAGTTTCGGATGACCCGCCATCTCAGCGAGGTTCGCGCCTTTTCCGCCCAGCAAATTCTTCATTGACTCATTGCCGTCGGCTTTGCCCCCGCCGAAAAAATAAACGAACTTTTTTGACTTAGCCATAAAACGTTCTCCTTTTTTGACTTTCTGATTAAATGCTCTTGCTATAAGGCAACGACTTAATAAAATTTTCCATATATTTAAAGTCTGGTTTATCGTTTTTGGCGGGTAATTTAATTTTTATTTTTGTCATTCTTTCTTGACTGCATTTTCTACCATAGTTATATCTGTATTGCTCTAAATTCAAAATAGTTACCAAAAACATCGCGATATATTTATTCATTTTGAATTTAGGTATTAATTTTTCTACATGATCACTTGCTGAAAATGGTAATGATTGATAAGAGCAATATCCCAAAACTGCACTATCCACTACTAAGACATCTCCTTCTTCTGAATAAAAATCATAAAATCCCTCAACGCCATTATTTGTTGCTTGTGTTGTAACAAAGGGGTATTTACCTTTCCCATATTCCGCTAATTCTAAAAGAGGGGTTGTCTTGCTTCCTTGTATTTTGAATAAAGTCGTCATTTCAAAATTTTTCCAATTTGATATATTCAAACCAATTCTATTTTTTGAAAATGGAAGTTTAGAAACTTGCTCTGATAAACCATTACCTAATAAAAAAGTTACATAGTTTAATTGCGTTTGAATAAAGTCCTCGTCAGATAATTTTGAATAATCGGTTTCCATGTATGCTTCTGCGCACCATTCATCATTTGCCGTAACTACTTTATTTGCACTAAAACCGGGTTCTTGCTTTCTGTTTAAAAAATAAGTTACCCACTTTTCTTTAATTTTTTCCCACTTTCCATAAACATCATATCTTCCCTGAATTTTTCGTTTCTCAAACCCATCATCTTTGTAATAACCGAAATAGGTTTCTTTGTCTTTCGGATGAGTTTTATGTGCTGTAAAAATCATCACACAAGAAACAACATTAACGTCCGAATTAAAAAATAATTCATTCGGCATTGATAATACCGCTTCCAATGTATGTTTGTCTAAAAGTTTCCTTTTTAGCTCTAGAATTTTTCCGCTCGTAGCCAAAGCACTTTGCATGGGCACGATAGCTACACATCTTCCGCCATCCACTAAACACTCCAAATTGTTCAATACAAACTCAAGCTCATCAGTGTCTTTTTTCTTGTCCCCTTTGTAAGGTGGGTTCAAAAAACCTACAGTGGGTTTTTTGGTCTTGATTGCGCTCATTATTTCTTCATCAAAACAATTGCCATTTATGATGTTTGTTTTGCCGTCTTGGTGAATGTACATATTGGAAACAGCCAAAGCAAAAATATGGGCTTGATATTCTACACCGAACAACTGGCTTTTTTTAATCTCTTTAATTTTTTCCTGGTCGCCTTTTGCGTCTACAATCATTTTTTTCATGGCACTGATAAGGAAACCACCCGTGCCAGTGCAATTATCGTAAGCGATACTATTTTTATTAACTTGCGCCAAATCAGAAAACAACTCTGTAATGTGAGGCGGTGTAAGAACTATTCCTAAACCCTTGTCGCTATTTGCATAACGAAGAAATTCAATATACATTCGACCAAGCACATCATAATATTTGTGTGTCTTAATGAATGAGTTTATATTATCATC
>JASEHK010000122.1:0-1799 GCA_030018875.1 Endomicrobiia bacterium
CTTGGTGCGTTTGTATTAGGTGTATCAAGGCATCGCAAGGCGATGCGGCTACTTAATGCGTTTGTATTAGTATCACTCCCCTTTCTCTTTTTGATCCGAGGAATAGATGCGGGGCGACGGAAAATTAAATTCTGGCTGCCTGTGCGAAAACCTTCGGCATCGAACGCGACATAAGTAAAACCGAGTTTTTTTAATGCCCGCGCGACGACGTTTCTCATCCTGAACGCTCCGGCGAGTTCGCCGCGGCCGAGTTCCAGACGGGCGAGATTTCCGCCGGAGGGGCCGGCAGAATGATACCTTACCCGCATCTCCTTAAAACCGGCGCGGCGCAGAAAATTCTCGGCTTTCCCGACGAGAGAGAGTTTTTCGCGGGTGATGGTCTCGCCGTAAGGGAACCGCGAGGCCAGACACGCCTGAGAAGGCTTGGAAGCCGTCGGGAGCATGAGCGAACGGCTGACACTTCTGACGTCGGCCTTCGTGAAACCCGCGTCGCGCAGAGGGGCGCGCACGCGCCATTTCGCGGCGGCCTTAGAACCCGGGCGAAAGTCCGCATCGTCGGAAAGCGTGGCGCCGTGCAACGCGGTAAATTTTCCGAGACATCGGCCGGCGGCGCGCACTTTTGAAAATAATTCATCTTTACAATGAAAGCATCGCTCGGGAGGATTTTTATAAAACGACGGGGCGGCGAGTTCTTTGGTTTCGACGACGACGACGCGGGCGCCGAGATTGCGCGCCAATGCCATCGCATTGCGTTTTTCCGCGGCGGGATACGTCGGGGAATCGCCGATAACGGCCAGAACTCTTGACCCTCCGAGAGCGTCGAGAGCGGCCTTGAGAAGCAAGGCCGAATCGGCTCCGCCGGAATAGGCCACGGCCGCCCCGCCTTCGCCGCAAGCGCGGCGGATAGTATTTTTGAGCTGTTCGTATTTTTTCATCATCGGATTCGCGCGGGCTGTCGAGTCGTCAAGAAATGTAAACCTGATAAGAGTCGAAATTATTCTACAAAATTTTGATATAATTTTTCCTCGATAATTTTCGGACAACGGATTAGAACAATGAAACCGAAATCAACATATGAAATTCTTATCGTCGCGGCCGCGGCGCTCGCGCTGTTTCTCGCGGGGTCGGCGTCTTTCGAAGCATTCGACTATGACGAGGCGATATATGCCGCGACGACGGCGGAGATGCTCAGGACCAAAGATTTCGTCGCGCCGGCTTTCAATTCAAAAAAGTTCTACGAGAAGCCGCCTCTCCTTTATTGGATGACGGCGGCGGTGTCCAATATCCCGCCTTTCAACGATATTTCCCGCGCGGGGCGAACCGTCGCCGCGCTCTCGGCGGCGGCCACTACGGCTCTCGTCTATGCCTTCGCGATATTTTTCTTCGAACGTGGCGCCGCGAGAATGTCGGCGCTGGTATTTGCCACGTCGCTGGGAACCGGCGCGATGGCGCGGGCAATACTCACCGACGGTCCGTTCGCTTTCTTCACCGCTGCGGCGCTCTTCGCCGCGGTAATTTACATTGACACCGGACATAGAAAGTTCTCCGCGATGTTTTACGCCTCGGCCGCGCTCTCTATGCTGGCCAAAGGTCCAGCAGGCCCGGTCATAGCCGGCGGAGCGGCGTTTTTGTACGCCATCTACATAAAAAAGAATATACTAAAAGCCGCGGCGGTCCTCGCCGAGCCCGCAGGCATTGCCGTCTTCTTCATTATAGCCGCGCCGTGGCACATAGCCGCGGCGGCCAAAACTTCCGGCGAGTTCTTCGCGGATTTCTTTTTCGTTCACAACCTCGGGCGG
>JASEHK010000122.1:1809-5033 GCA_030018875.1 Endomicrobiia bacterium
GGGCGGTTCGGCGGCAAGGCTTTCGAGGGACATTCAGGAAGCGCTTTTTACTATCTGCTGGTAACACTCGCGTGGCTTTTTCCGTGGAGCGCGTTTATTCCCGAGAGCATCGCCGAGGCGAAAAAACACAGAGCGCTGACGGCGTGCCTTATCGCGGCCGCCGTGCCGCTGGCTATTTTTTCCGTCTCAAAAACCAAACTGCCGAACTATGCCGCCCCGATGTTTCCGCCGCTGGCGGTCGTATTGGGTCGCTGGCTAAACGGCTTCGTTCTCGGCGGCGACGCGGCGCAAGAAGAGCGAAAGGGTTTGAGGATATTTTCGATTTTTATGGCGGTCGCCGTCGGAGCGGCGGCGGGAGCGGCGTTTCTTTTGGCCGAAAAAATTCTCAACGCGAACGCCACGAAGTTGTCCCACACGGCGCCCTATCTTTCCGACGGCGTAAGTCTTGGCGCCGCTCCTTACGTCATCGGCGGCGCGTTGTTCGCGTCCTCATTATGGGTATTGTTTTTTTTTAGACGGAAATCCGCGCGGACGCTGATAACGGGACTTGCCTTATCGTCGCTGGCGGTATGCCTCGCGATGCCGTTCGCGGCTCGCAACGTCTGGCGCGCGGCGCAAAAGCCCCTCAAAGAATTGACGATGGACGCCGCGAAGGCATCGGGCGGTTCGGCGAATATAATCGCATACGAACTCGCAATGTCTCCGTCGGTGGCCTTTTACGCGGGACGAAAAATAGAATATCTCGGGCGTGGCGAACTCATTGAAATCATCAAAATGAAAAAAGCGGAGCGCGGCGGGAAAATTCGGGGTGTCGGGGGCGCGTATTCGCCCGTTGTCATATCGAAAAAATCGGATTTTACACTGGACCTCGGGCCGGCGGGCTTTATCTTGATTCGGGAGGCGGGCGGATACGCCCTGGCGCGATGATAAATATCACGGTGATAATTCCGGCTTTCAACGAAGAGGAGAGACTCGGGCCGTCCGTCGAGAAAATCGTAAGTTTTCTTGAAAGGCAAGGCAAGTCGTATGAAATAATAATCGTTGACGACGGCTCGACGGACAAGACCCTAAGCGTCGCGGAACAATTTGCCGCGCATGACGCCGGCGCAGTGAAGGTTTTGAAAAACGAAATGAACCGCGGAAAGGGTTTTTCCGTCAAGCAAGGCGTGGCCGCTGCGGCGGGCGAGTTGATACTTTTTTCAGACGCCGACCTGTCAACTCCGATGGAAGAACTCTCGTCTCTTGAAGCCGCGCTCAACGCCACCGGAGCTGCCGTGGCCGCGGGCTCACGGGCTATGGCCGGCTCAAAAATAATCCGCCATCAGCCCTTTTACAGGGAGTTTATGGGCAAGGTATTCAACAAAATAGCGCGTTTGCTGACCTTCGGCGGGATAAAGGACTCGCAGTGCGGATTCAAGCTTTTCCGTCGGGAAGCCGCCAAGAAACTTTTTTTATTATCAAGAATAGACGGTTTTGCTTTCGACGCCGAGATAATATTTCTGGCGCAGAAAAAAGGGTACGAGGTGGTCGAGGTTCCGGTGAGATGGACCAACAGCCCGAACACGCGCGTCAGCGCCATACGCGACTCATCAAGGATGTTCGCCGAACTCGTTAAAATAAGAATGAACTATCTTGCGAGAAGATATAACTGAGATTTTAGGTATGAATTTTTTTGACGCGATACAGCGCGGCGATGACGCCGCAACGGTTTTCTTGAACGTCCGGATGGGTTCGGAAATCGGCGATTGGATTATGATTTTTATTACGCACTTGGGAAACGGTCTGGTCGCGGCCGCGCTGGTGGCGCTGGCGCTGTATTTGGGGCGGGATACCGGCGGAAAAAACTTTTGGAGAAACTTTTTATGGGCGATGGCCGCCCTCCTCGCGGCGGGGGCGACGGCTCAACTTATAAAGTTTTTCTTCAACCGCCCGAGGCCGTTGGGCGGAATAAGCAATCTTCCTCAATTGCGGGACATCCTGCGCGCGGATATGCACTGGCGCTCTTTTCCGTCGGGGCATTCGGCGACGGCCTTCGCGGCGGCGGCATATCTCGCCGCCAAAATCAAAAAACTCTCTCCCGTTTTCTACTGTATCGCCGCGCTGATAGCGGTGTCCAGAGTGTATACCGGCGTCCACTTTCCCACCGATGTTATGGCCGGCGCGCTGCTCGGCGCGCTCGCCTCGAAAATGATTTTGGAAATCCGCTCTCGGCGCGGCATTTAGAGCTTGATTCTTTTGTCGGCCACCGAGAACCACCCGCCGCCGAGATGATGCGCCGTCGGGCGCTTGGACGGGTCGAGGCATCCATCGAAAGTTGCGTCGTCCGCCGCCGCGAACAAAACTTTCCCCACGAACAATACCACGCCGTCGTAAGTCTTTTTATCCGCGACATTGCATTCTATCCATCCTATGGCGTCCGCCAGATGCGGGGTCTTTATCTTTTCCCCTTTCGCCATTTGCGCGCCGAACTTCTTTATTTTGTCGGTTTCGCGCCCCGAGACCTTGCCGGCGCCAAGAAGCGACGCGAGCAGTTTTACGTCGGGAACATTTATAACGAAGGTCTTCGTCGCATCTATCAATTCGGTCGTGTAATGGTCTTCGGCCAGAGCGATGGCGACAAGCGGCGGGTCGTCGTCTAATGGCATTTTCCATGCAATCGGCGCGATGTTGGATTTTTTGTCGTCGCCGGACGATATGATAACGCACGGCCCGTGGTTTATGAGACGGTAGAACTCTTCCAAAGGTAGTGATTTAAACATCTTTCCTCCCTGTCATGCCGAATTTATTTCGGCATCTCGCCGTTTAACGACAAATCCTTCCAATCAGGATTGGAATCGGTTATTAATTTTATCTTCCAATCTCTATGCCAATTTTTTAGCTGCTTTTCCCTTTTTATAGCAAAAGTAATATCATCTGCTACCTCATAATATACCAACTTAATCAGATTGTACTTTTGGGTAAATCCTTTGACCAGTTTATTCTTATGTTCGTACATTCTGCGAGCAAGGTTATTAGTAACACCGATATAAAGAACTCTGTTGCTTTTATTTGTGAGGATATAGACAAAATAATATTCCCTGTTCATTTTGTCATTCTACTTCATTTTGTCATTCTGACGAATGTCAGAATCTCGCTCTTTGAGGGATGCTGAAACAAGTTCAGCATGACACTGCGTGTCAGTTCGGCATGACACTTCGTGTCAGTTCAGCATGACACTTTCATTT
>JASEHK010000123.1 GCA_030018875.1 Endomicrobiia bacterium
ACGATAAACAATGAATAAAGATTGACGAGCATCAAAAAAACCAGCAGGGCGTAGGATGACGTCTCCGCGCGGATTTCCGGATCGGCGAGGCCGAGCGCGTAAGCAAAAACGCCGTACATTCCAACCGAAAAAAACACGAGCGCAAGAAAATGAAAAAAATCCGCGGCGTACAGGCGGCTCTGCAGAATCAAGAGAACCGCGACGGCCGCATCGAGGAAGTGGGGCGGAATTCTTATGCCCCTGAGCCAAATCCGGCCCGATGCTCTGGTCGAACGGCCCGACGAGAGCGATTCTAATCGGGATATCTCGGTATCGGCGAATGTCTTGACGCGCGTAAAAAAACCTATCAGTAATTTCGCAAAAGTCTTCATAGTTTAGGAACCGCCGGCGTCATGATTTTTTGGAAACAACAGGATGCTGCCACTTCTCGTAAGCGCCGATTATCTTGCGGACTATTTTGTGCCTGACGACGTCATCCTCGCCGAACTTCACGAACTTTATCTCGGCGATACCGCCGAGGACTTTTTGAGACTCCACAAGACCTGATTTTTCCTTGTTTTCCAAATCTATCTGCGTGACGTCGCCGGTGACCACGGCCTTGGCGCGTTCGCCGAGCCGCGTCAAAAACATCAGCATCTGCGACGATGTGGTATTCTGCGCCTCGTCGAGTATTATGAACGCGTCCTCGACGGTGCGGCCGCGCATGTAGGCCAGCGGAATTATCTCTATGACGTCGTCGTCCCTGAGCGCGCGGAACCTGTCGGATCCGATAATCGAGTAAAACGAATCATACAGGGGCTTCAGATAGGGCTCGACCTTTTCCCTGAAGTCCCCCGGCAAAAATCCGAGTTTTTCCCCCGCCTCGACGACCGGGCGCGTAAGCACGATTTTGGATATTCTGCCCGTCTGAAGAAATTTAAGCGCGCACGCCACGGCGAGATAGGTCTTGCCGGTCCCGGCCGGGCCTATGGCCACGACGACGTCGTATTCTTCGATGGCGTCGGCGTAAATCTGCTGTCTGATAGTGCGCGCCTTGACGGCCTTGCCGGCGTGGTTTACGATAACGACTTCGCCCGAAACGCCGCCAGTCGTCTCGACGGACGTTCGCCGAGGCTCGAACTTTCCCAGGCGACGGGCGTCCTCTATCCGGCGCACGGCCTCTTCCACCTTGCCCGATGCGCCGCGCACCGATATAACAAAGTCGCCTCTCGACGGAGATTGCCTGGAAAATATCTGTACCCCGAGGGCGGTCTCTATGCTCCTGAGGTTCTCGTCCTTCGAGCCGAAGAGGCGCATGGCCTCGTCGAAATTATTGAGAAGTATTTTTTTCGTTACCATAGTGTAGGGGTCGGATTTATCCGACCCGCATATCCGGGCTCAATAAATTGAGCCCCTACAAAAACCAAATGTAAAAAACTGTTAGACGCACTACCATAGAAAGTGTGGCGCGGCCATGTTTTTTAGTGGTCATGCAACAGAAGTCCGCCGACGGCGACCAGCGCCGCTCCGACGAAAAAAGCAAGCGTGACGAGCCTGTTGTTTTTCTTGTGAGCGGCGGGTATAAGGTCAGTGGCGGCCACGTAAATGAACGAGCCGCTCGTCAACGCCAAAAGAATCCCGAGCGCGCGTTCGCTTATGCCGGGCGACCACGCCCAAAAAGCGATGGCGCCCAGCGGCGTTGCAAGCGCGACGGCGACTGAGAAAATTATTATTTTTTTGCGTGTTTCGCCGGCGTGCATGAGTATTCCGCTTATCGAGATGCCTTCGGGGAACTCGTGGAGTATAACGGAAACGGCCGTAAAAAATCCGATGCCGCGCCCGACGGCAAACCCCACGGCTATGGCTATTCCGTCGAGCAAAGAGTGAACGAAAAGACCCATAAAAGAAATGACGCCGAGTTTGTGGAGTTCGCAATGCTCGTCGCCGCAGGGATGAACCATCACGAAATTTTCCACGACATAAAACGTCGCGAAGCCCGCCAAAGTCCACAGAAAAATCGCCGGGCCGACGACCTCCGAGGCCTCGGGCAGCAAATGCATGAACGCCGTGGCAAGCATAACGCCTGCCGCGAAACTCAAAAGATATTTCGTGTATTTTCCGACAACAGCGGCATTTCTTATCACAAGAAACGAACCCGCCAAAGTTATGGCTCCGGCAGCCAGGGAATAAACCGCCGCGCTATACATAGCATTGCTCCGTCTCGCACGAGTCGCATTCGACTTCGAGAGTCGTGTGGGAGATATTATATTTGTCCGAAAGAATCCCGCGCACTTCGCAGAGTATATTCTGCGACTCGCTGGTCTTTATGTCGTCAACAAGAACGTGGGCCGAGAGCGCCCGCGACTCGCCGGATATGCTCCATACGTGCACGTGGTGAAAATCGCGGATGCCGCGTATCATTTTAATTTCCGATACTATGTCCGCAACGCTTAAATCCGGAGGCGCGGCCTCAAGCAAAATATTCAGGGACTCCATAATCAGCGCCGCGGCGTTTCTGACTATGACGGCGGCTATCATCACGCCGAGAATAGAGTCCACGAGGTAAAATCCCGTCAGAGAAATCACCAGAGCCCCCGCTATCACGCCGACGGAAGAGAGTAAATCGCCCAGTATGTGAAGATACGCGCCTCTTATGTTTATATTGCTCGAATGTTCTTTTCTCAATATGACGAGACCGACCGCGTTTCCGACGAGACCGACTGCCGCGACGGCCAGCATAACCGAGGTTTTTATCTCGACAGGATGGAAGAACCGCGAAACCGACTCGTATAAAATCACGCCCGAAAGCGCGGCAAGAAGCGCTCCGTTAAAAAGCGCGGCAAGCACCTCGACGCGTTTCCATCCGAATGTTTTGCGGGGCGTCGCGCCCCGCGAAGCAAAAGAAATGGCGGTAAAAGTCACGAGAAGCGCGGTCGTGTCCGTAAGCATGTGGCCCGCGTCGGAAAGAAGCGCGAGCGACCCGGAAATCAGGCCGCCGACGACCTCGAGCGCCATCAGCGCGAGGTTGAACGAGATTATGATAAGAAGTTTGTTTTTGGTTTGCATGACCGGTATATCGGGAATGTCGGGGGATGTCGTTCCTCGTCATAAATTCTACATTTTTTTGACGGAGATTTACAAATTGATATAATCCGTTTGAGATGGACAAAGAACTGCTATTTTTCTATTTCAGAAAATACAGATACGCGCTCCTGTCGGCGGCCATTCTGCTCCCGTTGACCTTTACGTTTTATATCGGTTCGCTCTTGCGCGAACTGCCCAGCGTAGAGGCCCTGCAAACATACAGCCCCGCGCTGGCCACCAAGATTTACGACCGCAACGGAGTCCTCATATACGAACTCTTCACCGAAAAGCGCCGAATGACGACCCTTGCCGAGATTCCGGAAAACGTCAAAAAAGCCATACTTGCGATTGAGGACACGAACTTTTACCACCACTACGGCTTCAGCCCGCGCGGCATAATCCGGGCTGCCGTCAACAATACTCTGTATAAAGGAAAGCGCGGGCTCCAGGGCGGCTCGACACTTACCCAACAATTATCAAAAACCATATTTCTCTCGCGCGAGCGCACACTGTCGCGCAAACTCAAAGAATTGATGATGTCCGTCCAACTTGAGAGAAACCTCTCGAAAGACGAGATACTGGAACTTTACCTCAACCAAATTTACTTCGGCGCGGGGGCATACGGCATAGAGGCGGCAAGCCGCATTTATTTTTCCAAAACTCCGTCGGAGATTACTCTCGATGAAGCCGCGCTGCTGGCGGGTCTGGTAAAGGCCCCGAACTATTTTTCCCCGTTCAACAACCCCGAAAGAACCAAAACAAGACGCGCGACGGTGTTGAGGCGCATGGCCGAGATAGGATTCATAACTCCGGCTGAGGCATCCGCGGCGCAGAATGCGGAAATACAATCTCAAAGGCCGGCGGCGGTATCGCTCGTGAGTCCGTATTTCGTGGAGTACGTCAGACTTCAACTTGAGCCGATATTCGGCGAGGATATGATATACCGCGGCGGGCTTTCGATATACACCACGCTCGACGCGGACTTCCAAAAATCGGCGGAGGAATCTTTCGAAAAAAACATACTCATCGTCGAAACCGACCCGAAATTCGCGGCGGGATTAGCCAAACAAAACAAGTCCTCCTCGACACTGCAGGGTTCGCTTCTGGCGGTGGACGTAAAGACCGGAGGAATCCTTGCGATGATAGGCGGCAGGAACTTCCGTGTATCGCAGTTCAACCGCTCGACGCAGGCATTAAGACAGCCCGGCTCGAGTTTCAAACCCATAATATACGCGGCGGGATTAGAAAACGGGTTCAAGGCCACAAGCGTCATGGAAGACGCCCCGTTAGTCTATCTCAACGACGGGCGCGACTGGCGACTTACGGCGCGCTCGACGGACTTTCTGGAAACTCTCGACCCAAAAATACTCGAGGACCCGATGAAAGTCTGGGTTCCTCAAAACTATAAACGCAAGTATCACGGGCTCGTGTCATACAGACAGGCCTTGGAGCAGTCAATGAACTCTGTGGCGATAAGGATAATAGAAACCGTGACTCCGCCGAAGGCCATAGACTACGCCAGAAGACTCGGCGTAACTTCCAATCTTACGAACACGCTTTCGCTGGCTCTGGGCTCAAGCGATGTGACTCTTTATGAAATGGTGCGCTCATTTTCTACGCTATCGAATTATGGAATAAAGACAAAGCCGTTCGCCGTTACGAAAGTTGAGGACAAGGACGGCAGGCCGATATACGAGGGGCGCCCTCAGGAAGAAGAAGTTATGTCGGCGGCGACGTGTTTTGTTATGACTCACATAATGAAGGGCGTATTGGAAAAAGGCACCGGCAGGGCGGCCAAACTCAGAGACATCGCCGCGGCCGGAAAAACGGGAACGACCAACGACAACACGGACGCGTGGTTCATAGGTTACACGCCGGACTTCGCCTGCGGCGTATGGGTGGGATTCGACGACAAAACATCTCTGGGG
>JASEHK010000124.1 GCA_030018875.1 Endomicrobiia bacterium
AACAACATCAGAGTCCAATCCCGCCTGGGCGGGACGGGGCGGGGTGTTTAGGCGGCGGCATCGGAGGCGCGGCAGGTTCCGTTGCCAAACAACCCCGCAAGAATCAATGATTTTTTCTATCGGCGAATGGCGAGTTTAGGGCGGAGGGATGCTGGCGAAATGCCGATTACATTACATAATGTCATCCTATCTTTACTTCCGCGGAATGTTCCGCGCGGTCATCTACAAGCGGTATGGATTTATCTTCCCGTTCTATTGCGTCAACGACGACCGAAACCACATCGTCCGATGCCCCGGTTCTTTTGACGGTTATATGATAAAACGTTCCCCCATAGCGGTAATGTATCTTGAATGATTGCCACTCTTCAGGCAGACACGGTTCAAAATAAAGCCGGTTAACTTTTAATCTTAACCCAAGCAGGCGCTTGACTATAAGATGATACATCCATGACGCGGCGCCGGTGTACCATGTCCAGCCCCCTCGTCCGGCATTGGATTCTACGGCGTATACGTCGCCGGACATTACGAACGGTTCAACTTTGTAAACGCCGCATTTATCGGGTGTGTCGCCGTGTCGTATCGGGTTAATAATACCCAATAATTCCCACGCGCGGTTTCTGTCTTTTAAAATCGCAAACGCAATAACTGCCCAAACGGCCGCATGTGTATACTGCCCGCCGTTTTCCCTCACTCCGGGAACATATCCCTTTATGTACCCCGGATTATTCGCGGATTTATCAAACGCCGTGTCAAATAGTTTTATCAGAGAATCTTTTCTGTCAACGAGGAACTTGTCAACATTGTCCATGGCCGTTTTGGATCTTTCAATGCCGGACGCCCCCGAAATGACGGCCCACGACTGCGGTATCGAATCAATCCGGCATTCGATGTTTGACGAAGAACCAAGAACTTCTCCGTTATCAAAATATGCCCGCCGGTACCATTGACCGTCCCATGCATTATCTTCAATATTTTTTGAAAGTTTTTCGGCCTCTTCAACGCACAATTCCGCGAATTTTTTGTCCCCGCGGTTCAGCGCCAATGCCGACATTGATTTAAGAATATGATAAAGGAAAAAAGCCAGCCATACACTTTCCCCTTTTCCTTCATTGCCTACCAGATTCATGCCGTCGTTCCAATCGCCGCTTCCTATCAGAGGAAGGCCATGAACGCCGAATTTCAATCCTCTTTTAATGGCTAAAACACAATGCTCATATAATGTTCCGGAAATGCCTGATACTTTGGGTAGGTCATAATATGACTCCTCTTCGGGTTTTACCGGAGGTCCTTCCAGAAAGTTTATTGATTCGTCCATGACCCCCGTATCCCCGACCTCTTCGACATAAAGGCAGGCAACAAAAGGAAGCCATAAATAGTCGTCCGAACAATGGCTTCGAACGCCTCGGCCCGTGGGAGGATGCCACCAGTGCTGAACATCTCCCTCGACAAACTGGCGCGAAGCAAATGTCAGCAAGTGTTCCCTTGCCATTGCGGGATTGGAATGGAGTAGCGCCGTTACATCCTGTAACTGGTCGCGGAAACCGTATGCTCCGCCGGACTGATAATACCCGCTTCGCCCCCACAGACGGCAAGTGATTATCTGGTACTGCAGCCAGCCGTTTACGAGAAAATTTATCGAGTCGTCGGGCGTTTCGACATACACTACTCCGAGGGCGCGTTTCCAGTAATCCCAGACATTTTCAAGTTCTTGTCGGACCGACGCAGTTGCGTTAAAACGTTCGAGAACACTGCGCGCGTCGGCGATGCTTTTGCCGGCTCCGAAGGTAAATACGAGCTCTTTCTCATAACCGTCATCGAGTTCGAATTTCACCTGCACGGAAGCGCACGGGTCAAGTCCCGCGCCGACCTTGCCCGAAAGACGATTACTTCGCATCGCGGCGGGAGACGCGAGCGTGCCGTTTCTTCCCAGAAACTCGTTCCTGTCGCCGCTTACAAAACGCGTCGGCTCGCTGACATTAAGAAAAACAACTCTGTTCGGAAATTCTTTATTGTAAGGATTGTGGGCAAGCACCGCGCCGGTTTTAGGGTCCACTTCCGTCGAGATATGCATGTGGTATTTATCTCTGAGTGTTCCGAGCGCCAGGTCATAACACGATGTCGCGGAAAGGTTTCTTTTGCGCCCTGAAATATTTTTGACTTTTAACACGGCGAATTTCACAGGGTGTTCCAAAGAAACAAACACTGTTAATTCCGACACGACACCGTTTTGGGTGTGCTCAAAAATGCTGTAGCCAAAACCATGGCGCGTCACATAACGGGTTTTTCCTTTGGCGGGCAACGGGGTCGGAGACCAGAATATTCCCGTCTCTTCGTCGCGAATGTAGAGCGCTTCTCCCGAGGTGTCCGAGACCGGATCATTTTTCCACGGCGTTAAACGAAACTCATGCGCGTTTTCGCTCCAGGTATATGCGCTTCCGCTTTCGGAAATTACAGTTCCGAAATTCCGGTTAGCCAATACATTTACCCATGGCGCGGGTGTCGTTTTCAAACGGTCGGTTATAATCACATATTCCCGTCCGTCACGGGTAAAACCTCCGATGCCATTGAAATATACCAGGTCGGAACGTTCCACAGAATTTTCTTGGACATCTTCCTGATCGGCTTTTTTAGCGGGAACAAGCGGCGGACGATTTATCTTTGTCCGCGCGCGGGAATCAATCTGTTCGGCTAAAGTTCCGCCCCTGTCGGTAATTACTATCCGAGCGACGGTTTGCATGAGTATTTTATCCTCGTCGGACATTTGATCGGCGCGCCTTAAAAATATCCCGCCCGGCCGGTTTGATTGTATCTCGGCATTCGCCAGAATCAAACCATTTATCCTTTCACCCATTATATCCCGATAAACCGAATGATCCTCGTTCCATATTACCAGGTCAATCGCCAGACCTTTCATTCGCCAATATGAATATGCCTGCACCATTCGCGCCACCAATTCAATATTCTTTTGTTCTTCTATGCGAACGAGAATTATCGGCAGGTCTCCCGAAATCCCGTATCCCCAAAGGTCGGGCTGGCCACGGGAATTTGTCTGAAGGATACTCGCGTTCGCTCTCCACGCGGGATTGGAATAAACAATCGCGCTCGCGAGACGGCCGTACAACTGGGCGTCGGCTTCCGTCGCGTTTATCTGCTGCAAAGCCACCTGCCCGTGAGTCCATGCGAGTTCGAAAACCCTGTCGGCAAGATGGCGGTCTCTGTACTTTTCCATTAATCCCTGCGCGACCTCGCGGCTTGCGCAAATTCCGGTGATATAATCTATCGTCGCCGATTCTTCGGGCTCAAGCGCTATTATCGAGCGTATAGAAACAATCGGGTCGAGCGCCGAACCTTCGCTGTCCGAAAGATTGCCCTTGTCGCGCATGGCAACGGGGTTGACAAGCGTATTACACCTGCCGATAAATTTATTGCGGTCGGTTTCATAGGAAGCGCCGACGATTGCATTGCCGTGGACCGCCATAAGATGCAGCATAAAAGGAAACGTGTCTTTTTCGGAGCGAGGCCGGCGATTGCAAATAATTGCCTGATGCGCCCTGATTATTTCCGTCCGGACAAATAAGTTGCCGAACGACTTGTGCGCCGAATCTTCCGCGGGATAATTTAAGACCGCTTCCGCGTAACTGGTAATCTCGATAACGCGGCGGCGATTGCGGGACATATTCGTTATCTTCACCCTGCGCAGTTCGATATCGTCTTCGGGTGAAACCGCTATTTGCGTATGGGTGTCAATGTGGTGATCTCTGCGCTTAAACTCGGCGCGCGACTGTGAAAATATGGCTTCATAGTTCTCGGATTTTTTCAACGTCGGCTGATATGACGTGGACCAAAACTCGCCGGATTCTCTGTCGCGCAGATATATAAATGTCCCCTCATTGTCCAATGTCGCATCTTCGCGCCATCTCGTTATCGCGATATTTTTCCAGCGGCTGTACCCTCCTCCGGAATTGGTTACCATAACACTGTATTTGCCGTTGGATAAAAGATGTGTTTCGGGCGACATAGTATCGGGATTGGCGAACACGCGCAAAAGCGCTTCTCTTTCTTCAATTTTTTTCAAGGATCCGGTAACTTCGGTGTCGTAAAGGAAAGGCGTCTCTTGCGGAACCCGTTCTTGAAGAAGAAGCTCAGTCGCCTTGAACATCGGATCCGCCAAAAAGCGTCTTTGCAGCGGCATATCCAACAAAATATATGCGAGTGACAAAAAGCTCATGCCCTGGTGATGCGCCATGTATGATTTAATAACTGCGTGAGTTTTATCATGGGCAAGCCGCGACACGGTATAATCTATCGCTTCATAAAAACCGTATTCTCCAGCGAAGCCGAGCGCATTCAAATGCTTCAGGTTCTCGCATGCTTTGCGGGGTTCTACCATAAGAGCCAGGACGGAAGCATAAGGGGCTACAACCAAATCTTCGGACAACCCTCTCTTAAAACCGATGGCCGGAACGCCGAATGCGTGGTACTGATATGTCATCGCCGCGTCTAACTTATTGTAACCGGATTCGGAGATTCCCCATGGTATATTGTTGACGGAGGCGTATTTGATTTGGCGGCCGATCATTGCCTTATATGTTCTATCAAGCAGGGTGCCTTCATATGTAGGCATTACCAGCATAGGCATAAGGTATTCAAACATCGAACCGCCCCACGATACCAGAACAGGCGGGCCGCCGCGCTTTGAAAACATCCTGCCGAGCATAAACCAATGTTTCTGAGGCAGCCGTCCCTGGGCAATCGCCACAAAACTGCAAAGACGCGATTCCGACGCCAGAAGGTCATAACAGCCCGAATCGGCTTTGCGTTCGCTCACATTGTATCCTATGGAAAGCAAGTGTGAGGTTTTGTCGTATAGGAACTCATATTCTATATCGGAAAGTTCACTCGAGCGCAACATTAGATAATCAATTGCGCTGATTCTTTCGCTCGACCTGGCGCCCGCGTCCTTTATTACGTTTCTGAGCCGCGTGAACC
>JASEHK010000125.1 GCA_030018875.1 Endomicrobiia bacterium
CCCGGGGTAAAGACCTTGGGCGGATTTACGGCGGAGATTCCCGCCGACGAAGGGCGGAGGGCTCTTCTTATCTGATACTTTCCGGCGTTGGCTATGATGGTGACGGCTTCGCCGGATGTCGAATCCACGGCCGACGGAAATTTCAAAAACTCAACCCCGTTGTGCCAGAAAACCGCTATGTCCGACGGCAAAAACTCGACCGCGCGCGGCGCTCCGGAAACGGCGGCGGCCCGCTTGATTCTTTCCGTCGAAAACCTCAACTTTACGGCCGCCGCGAAAGTGTATCTATCAATCTTCGAACCGTCGGAGCGAAACAACTCTATGTCAAACTCTCTTATTACATTAACTCCCGACAAGGCCGTCTCCGACGCGCCGGTCGAAATCTTGACCATAAGGTCCGCGGCGTATTTGTTGTGCGCGGCGCCCAGAGAGCGGGCGACTTCCGACGGTATTTCCATTACGAAGACCCTGTCCGGCGACTCGGCATACGCGGCATCGCCCGCAAAAGTTCTGAATACAAGCGAATCGGCGCTTTCAACGCCGGATATGTCCACCGATCTTATTTTGTAAAAAAAGTTTCCGGAGACGGCGTCGGTGAAAGACGTCTGTGATTTATCCACGAACACGTATGGAGCCACCGAAGACAAGCCGTCGAAATCTATGGATTTGTAGATATTGTAACCGGCGAGGTCGGCGATGGCGCTTCCGTCGGCGTTGTTCAGCACGGGCGTCCACAAAATCATAAACGATGTCGAGGAGGCGGAGAGCGAGGTCTTTATCCCCAACACGCTCTGCGGAATTGTAAGAACGGGTATCTGAAAGGCAAAAGCGCTCGATAATGTCGCGGCGCCTTTGTTGTCCGTCGCGGTTACCCGCCACCAGTAGGTTCTGTTTTCAAACAAACCGACCGGAGAGGTTATAGTCGTCAAGGTGAGCCCGGAAGTTGAGAATGCGAGAAACATAAAATCAGCGGACGACGAAACCTCAACGGCATACGTAACCGTGGCGCCGACGTCGCTGTCGGCAGCGGCGGCCCAATGAAAAGCGGGGAACTTTGTATTTGCCGTCGAATTATCCGACGGGGCGACGAGCGCAAACGGTTCGGGGGGATAATTCACCATAGAAATAATAAAAGCTCCCGTCGAGGAGAAAGTGTAACCGCCGCCGACGGCGGCATCAACGTGCACAGCGGGGCTGCCCTGATAACCCGACGCGCGGACGCGCCAAAAATAGGTCGCCTGGTCTATGAGATTCGACAGCGGCTGAAAATAGGTATCGCCGGCGGTCGGAATCGGCTGGGCGCCGGTAAACTCCGGATTCTGCGAGACCTCTATATAATATCTTACCGTGTCGGCCGGGTCGGGGTCCACGGCGTCGTTCCATCTGAAAAGGGGCTTCAGGGTAGATGAGATTATCACACCATATTCGGGTTCGAGCAACGAGAATGGAAGCGGCAGTTCTTTTTCGATGTCAACGTAAAATCGCCCGAAACTCTGGTTCGACGTCCTCTTCATCGCGTCCGTTCCGATGGCCTCGATTTTCCAGTAATAATAAGAGTTGTCGCTCGGCGCCGAGACCTGTGCCGTCGTAGATACAAGTCCTGAAACGGTGATACTTGAAGAAAAAACCGGCGACTGCGACCAGATAAGGTTATAACTCACACCTTCGTCGGGATCAGGGTCTGTGGTGGAGCCCCACGAAAAATTAACGACGGTCGCTGTCGAGCGCCAATTTTCCGACGGGACGATAAGATTGAAAGTCCGCGGCGGCTCGGCGGTGGCGTTGACCTTGAAGTATCGGGTCGCATCGCCCTGAACCTCAACTTTACCGTCGGTGACGAAAACCCGCCACCAGTAAGTGGCGTTCTCTATAAGGGATGGGGTAACATAAAACGCCGCTACTATTTCGGCGGAGGATGAATACTGCGAAAAAGCCGGCGATGATGTCGTATAGTGCACCGTGTAATATAGAACGTCGAGGATGTCCGAATCCTGGGAAGCCGTCCACGAAAGCGTGGGAGTCGCCGTCGCCACACGGAAAGCGTTGGCGGGAGATTGAAGAGTCGGCGCGGTCGGAGTGGAGTTTTCGACGTTTATGACGAGAGAAAAAACCTGATTGGAAAATCTCTGCGCTCCGTCGAGGTCGCGGGCGGCGACTTTCCAATAATATCTTTTGTCCTCAAAAAATTTTCCGCTCGGAACGGTGTAGGCGGCGTCGGGATGATTGGCGACGACCGTGGTGACTGCGAGTTCAAAACCGGAACTCGTGGAATAATATATGTCGTAGGCGAAGGCGTCGCTGTAAACGATATCGGCGTCGGAGGACGGGCTCCATGTCAGTTGGGGAGTGTAGGTCTGTATTTCGGCGACATTGGCGGGCGAGACAAGCGAGAACGCCGAGGGCGGATTATTCAGCGGCAAAGCGCTCGGACTCATCGTCGAAATCGGGGAATAATTGCCTGTGTCGTCAACGGTTTTTATCGCGGCATAATATGTGACCGAGTTGGCGAGGCCCGTTATGGCAAGAAATCTGCTTGAACCCGCCGAAACTCCGAATGTCGAAACCGAGAGTCTGTAGGGATAGCCGGCGGAGACGGCGTTCCATGCCGAGTCATTCGTTATCGCGGCGGTGGACGACAATCGTATCTCGAAGAAACTATCGTTGAGCGCGCCGGAGTAGCCGTCATCGCCCGGAGCGGTCCAGACGAGATTTATCCTGCGCCAGTCCGCGCTCGCGCTTATTGCGGTTATCGCGCCGGGCGGAGCGATATCCACCTGCGCGTATGCAGTGGCGCCCAAAGAAACCGGCGACCAGTTGAAAGATTCGTCGCGCGTCCAAACCTTGATGTGGTAAGTCGCGCCGCCGGTAAGACCGCTTATCAAATAAGAATTGAGCGCGCCGGGAGAGGTCGTCGTGGGTAGGGCGACGTTATATGTCGAGGTGCTGAAGGTCTCCGAGAAGTTCGTCGTCCACCTGAGGAGGAATGCCCCGCCGACGATATTTTCGCCCGCTCCTTCGCCAATTCTTATGGAGTTGTCCGTCGGAGATGTCCATGAAAGATTTATCCTGCCCTCGCTGTTGCCCGTCAGAGCGGTGAGAGTCGTAATCGCCGGAGGCGGCGTCAAATCCGGCGTGCGCAGGGACGTCAGGGCGGAAAGTTGGGAAAAAATCGCCGTCGAAAAAAGCCCCGAACCGGCGGGGCCGCTGCCCAAATCCGAGGTGGCCATGCGGTAATAATATGTGGTCTCGCGTTTTATCGGATTGTCGCCGCCGCCGGAAGCGTCGTCGTTTTGATAGATATAAGTGGCCAGGTCAACATAAAAAGTCGCCTGCGACGCAAGAGTAAAAGGAAAAGTGCCGCGATAGAACCAGTATTTGTCTCTGTCGTCATAACCCGATACCGACGGAGCCGACCACGTCACCCTTATGTTCGTTTCGGACAAAGCCACCGCCGTTATATTCTCTGGAGGGTTGGGCGGGTTGTCCCGGGCCGAGGCGTTTCTCGCGGCCGACATCGCGGAGAGATTGCCGACCTCATCAACGGACTTCATAGCAAAATAAAAAGTCGTGCCCGGATAGAGCCCCGTGACAATGTGGGTCTGCGGAGCGCCCGGAGCGGCCGGCGTTATGCCTTGAGACACCGTGGATGATGTCGGCGCGTCCCAGCCGCCGCCGTCGAGAGTGTGGG
This sequence comes from Endomicrobiia bacterium, assembly GCA_030018875.1. Lineage (GTDB taxonomy): Bacteria > Elusimicrobiota > Endomicrobiia > PHAN01 > PHAN01 > PHAN01. The sequence continues at coordinate 3,689 of JASEHK010000125.1, forward strand.
TGGCGTATTTTATTACGTAAGCGAGCGCCGGCTCATCCGCGGCATCGTCGTACGGCGCGGTAAAAGTCAGGCGGATTTCGCCGTCGAGGTTCCACTGCTCGGCATTGGAAAGCGCCGGAGACTGCGGATTGACGCTACCGGTTCTCGTCGAAATTTCGACATAATTAGTGACTATCTCGTCGGAGTTGACTGCCCTGATGCGATAAGAGTAAGTGGTTTTTTCGGCAAGGCCGGTGTCAAGATGCGTCGCGGCGCCGCCGGCGACCTCGACGATTTGAAACCAATTTCCGGAACCGTATGTTGACCTCTGGATTCGGTACTTGACGCTCGCGGGGTTTCCAGCGGCAGACCATTCAAGAAGCGCGCGCGTCGTGCCGGGCTGAAGAGACGAGCGAAAATCCGTCGGCGTCGCGGCCAGAGTATAAATGGTTTTCGACGGAGAATCGGCGACAAGCAGACCGTTTACCGCTCTTACGAGAACCTGCGAAGATGTATTCGCAATGAGAGCCGTTTCGGGCCAATAAGTGGCGGACGGCGGGAGGTCTCCCGAAATATCCGCCCCGGAAGGCAGTGATATGACGAAATGATTAAGGGCGTTTGCGGAGGCAGTCCACGCCCAGTTAATGGAATCGGCCGACATTGCGGCGGCGAAGTCCGTCCAGACGGGCGGGGTCATTAAAACCCACGGAGCGGCGCTTGCCGTGCCCGACCATTCGCTAATCTCCTCGGGCGCGGCGCCCGTGGAGGCGTTGACTCTGAAAAAATAAGTGTTGCCGTTTACAAGGTTGACGGCCAGATGAGTCGCGCCGGGATGCAATATCTCGGCGAGATATGTAAAACTCGACGGAGACCATGAAGATATTTCGATTTGATATTTATCATCGTCGGAGAGATCCGGCGAAGCGCTCCACGCAAGACGTATCGAGCCGTTGTCGGAAAACGCCGAAAGATTGGACGGCGGCAAGGGGGACGCGGCGGCAGGCGCGGCAAGTATCCAAAGACCGAAAAGAGCCGTGAGCGCGCGCGCGGCGACTACCGCCGTCGAGACGCTCAAAGAACCTCCGGATAATCTTTCTGACCCCTTTTGTTTCATCGGACGCCCGGGATATCCGTCGGACAAGACGGTATCGCGGGATTTTTTATTATACATAAATACGACGGCTGTTTCAAACAGAAACGCCGTGCAATACCGGCGCATAAATATGGCGCGGCGCGCCCCGTGTCAACTCATCAGAGAATGTAACCGAAGTTAAAATCGGGAACGGCTTTGGGG
>JASEHK010000126.1 GCA_030018875.1 Endomicrobiia bacterium
CCCGCAGAATGCGGTGGCGGGAATGACATTTTGAGTGGATTCCCGATAATCCCGTCCCGCCGTGGCGGGAGACGGGAATGACAAAGTGGGCGGGGCGGAAATGACATAAGAGCAAAAAGAGGATTTATCGCTTTCCTCAGTATTTTACTATCTTGGCGAAATCGTCGGCTTTCAGGGACGCGCCTCCGACGAGCGCGCCGTCTATGTCGCCTTGAGCCATAAGGCTTTTTACGTTGTCGGGTTTGACGGAGCCGCCGTAGAGAATTCTCAAACCAGCGGCGGCCGACGCGCCGTAAAGCGCGGAAAATTTTTCGCGGATGAAACGATGAACCTCTTCGGCCTGCTCGGGGCTGGCTGTTTTACCGGTTCCTATCGCCCAGACGGGCTCGTACGCTATCACTATTTTTTGGGATTCTTCGACGGAAAGATTGGCGAGGCCGTTTTTCATCTGACGCTCTATTACTTCGAACGCGCGGTTGGCTTCTCTTTCGGAAAGGGTTTCTCCGACGCATACTATCGGAGTGAGGCCCGCGGCAAGGGCGGCTTTCGTCCTTTTATTGACGGTGTCGTCGGTCTCGCCGAAATACTGCCTGCGCTCAGAGTGGCCTATTATGACGAAAGCGCAACCGACGTCGGCAAGCATCTTGGCCGAAACTTCGCCGGTAAACGCTCCTTCTTTTTCCCAGTGAAGATTTTGCGCTCCGAGTTTCAGAACGGATTTTTTGATGGCTTGCGCCACCACGGCCAAGGCCATGAAAGGCGGGCACACGACGATGTCGCGGTCGGATACGGATGAACAGGAAAGTTTAAGGTTTTCGACGAGTTCAAGAGACTCGGAAAGAGTTTTGTACATCTTCCAGTTGCCGGCTATTATGGGTCTTCTCATTTTGACGCTTGCTCCTTCAAGTAATTTCGGATGTGTCCGGTTTGTCCTCAATACGCCGATTTTATGATAGCAAATTGAGCTTTTACAATCAAGAAATCGCGCGACGGAAATTGCGCAGCGCGAAGACAAAAGTCTTGACTATTTGGCGCCGTTCGCTTTTTACATAATAATAGAAATAAACGAGCCCGAACCAGAGGCGGAAAAAAATATTCGGCGGGAGTTTTATTAAAAGTTTTATGACGGGTATTGACGCGGGGCAAAGCACTGCCGTCTGAAAGAATTTCTGGAGGTTTTGAATCTCCCTTATCCTCGGGGTCGTCATCGGCGAGCCCACAAAAAAAGAGCCCGCGAGACGGGAATAGTCGAAGTCTTCGGGCAGATAGCCTTTCTTTTTGGCGTAGTCGGCCAGGCGAGTGCCGGGATACGGCGCAAAAATGGAGCACCATGGATAGTCGGTTTTTATTTCTATATTCAGTCGCAGGGTCTTGAAAGCGTCGTCGAGAGTTTCGTCGGGAAGCCCGACGATGTTGTATGCGCGGAACTTTATGCCGGCTTCGTGCAGAGTAAGCGCGGCTTTTTTTATTTGTCCGTCGGTAACGCGCTTGTCGAGCACGCGGTTGCGGAGGTCTTCGCTGCCGGTTTCGACGCCGAAGAAAACATTCCTGCAGCCGGCGGCGGCGAGCCGGCGGGCGTAGTCGTCGTCGGAAGAGACGACGTCGGCGCGGACGAGACAGACGAACTCAAGGCCGACGCGACTTTTGTAAAGTTCGAGAAAATCGTAGAGCCATTTTTTGTCGGCGCCGAATATATCGTCGGCGAAATATATCATCCGGGCGCGATTATTTTTCTTTAATTCGAGGCACTCCTCGACGACTTTTTCGGCGCGGCGGGCGCGGACGTATTTGCCTTTGCCGCGGTAAAGTTCGCGCATCGAGACCTCGAAACAAAATGAGCAGGAATAGGGACAGCCGCGGCCCGTGAGCACAGTTCTTACCGCTCGATCGGTGCGGCCTTCGAGGATGTCGTACAAATGTCTGTCGGGAAACGGGTAATCGTCGAGGTCGCCATCGAGGGCCCTGACGGGATTCAAAACGACTTCGCCGGTTTTTTTGTAGCCGAGATTTGCGACGTCGTAAAAGGGTTTGCCGTCGGAGATTCTCCCGAGTATTTCAGAGACGGCCGCCTCGCCTTCGCCGCGAACGATGAAGTCCACGCCGTCTTCTTTCAAGAATTCCGGATAGAATGTCGGATGTGCGCCACCGAAGAGAGAGACGACGCCGTATTTCTTTTTGGCTCCCAGGGCCAGACGCCTCGCCCATTCGTGGGAGCCCGTCATTATCGAAAACCCCAGCGCGTCGGGCTTAAAGCTCTCCATCTCGGCGGCGAGCGATTCGATGCCGTCCACGACGGCGGCGCGGCAGATGTGTCCGCGGGCCGCGGCGAAAGAGCTTATATACATCGGGCCAAGAAACTCGAAATCAAGATTTTGGACGAACAGCAATTTTGCCATGTTATTTCTATTTAATTAATGGATATACCGCCACATTTGTCATTGCGAGCCACGCCGTCTTTTGGCGGGGCGCGGCAATCTCGCAATCATTGGATTGCTTCGGTCGCTAACGCTCCCTCGCAATGACAGCGATTGGTGAATACGGTCGAAACTCGAATATTCCGTCGGGCGAGGGCAATCCGATTTTATAATATTGGTAGTCCTCGGTCAATATCCAGCCTTTGCCGATGGCCACGGCCGTATGTGTTCTTCGCTCCGAGGCCTCGCGGGCGGATTTTTCGAGACTCGCGGCGAGTCCGAAAAGATTTTTTTTGCGCTCGGCGAGTTTTTTGAGATACACGGCGTCCCGACGGAAAAGCATTTTGGACGCGGCCGTGCCGGGGCGCGCGGAATACGGGAATATGTGGAGTTTCGCGAAGCCGATTTTTTCGCACAATGCGCGTGTGGCGTCGAAATCCTCGTCGGTCTCCCGAAGGAACCCGATTATGATGTCGGTCGTCAGGGTAAGCCGGACGCCGGCGGCGGTGAATTCTTTTTTTATGGAACAAACTTTTTCTTCATACTCCGAGGAGGTATACGGTCTGTTCATTTTTTTCAATACTTCGTCGGAACCGGACTGAAGAGGAATATGAAGATGCGGGCATATCCTGCGCGGGTTTTTTTTCATCAGGGCGATGAGTCGGGGCGTTATTTCGTTGATTTCTATGGATGAAAGACGTATGCGGAAATCGCCCCGCAGGGCGATAAGTTTCGCCACGATGTCCTCAAGAAAATATCCGGCGCGAGGCGCGTAACGTCCGAGGCGCACTCCGCAAAGAACTATCTCGGGGTATCCGTTTGAGACGAGAGAATCAACCTCGTCAAGGACTTCTTCGGGAGGCCGACTGGCGAGTTGGGAGCGCACCGTTGGGACGATGCAGTAAGAGCAGAACTGGTCGCAACCGTCCTGTATTTTTACGTAGGCGCGGGATTTTTCGGAAAAGTTTTTCAGCGGCAAAGCGGAAAATAACGCGGACGAAGCGGCGGGGAATGGTTTGCCGGACGCAGATAGTATCTTCGGTATCGCCTCAAAAGAATCGGCGACAATGAGGCGCGGTTCGGACCTAAACAGCGATGCGATTTCCCGTCGAGCTCTTTTGGAGTAACAGCCGGCTATTATCACAAGGGCGCTGGGCGACAGGCGCAACATCCGCCTGACCATCTGACGGCACTGTCTGTCGGCTTCGGCCGTCACCGTGCAGGAATTGATTATTATGGCGTCGGCCGTCTCGACGGAGGCGGCCTCGGCGTGGCCGTCGGCGAGGAGTGATTCTTTGACGCTCTGGGTGTCGTACTGGTTGACTTTGCAACCGAAGGTGTAGAAGTGTATCTTCATCTATCTATATATTATCGGAGAGATGGGAGGGCTAAAAAAGTTTCGGATATTTTGTTGTAGCCGCGCCGTCTTACGGCGCCACATAAAAGCATCGCAAGGCGATGCGGCTACACACTATGAGAAAACCGGACGAAAAATGGATTATTCCCCCAACGACTGAGCGTACTGCCGTAAATAAAGTTTCTGGCGTTCGCTCATATTTTTGGGGATTTGGAGGTTGAGTTTCACAAACTGGTCGCCGCGTCCTCGACGGCCGAGATGAGGGATGCCGTGTTCTTTGAGTTTCAGAATAGTGCCCGGGGACGTGGCGAGAGGAACTTTGACGGTGGCGTTGCCTTCGAGGGTAGGGACTTCTATTTCCGCGCCGAAAACAAACTGGTGGTAATGAAGCGAGGTCTCATAAAGTATATCGTCGCCCTGACGGGCGAACTGGGCATCTTTCTTGAGGCGGACGCTTATATACAGGTCGCCGGGATAGCCCGACGGCGAAACCTCGCCCGAACCCGCTATTTTCAGAACCGTGCCGTCGGCGACGCCGGAGGGAACCTTAACGGTGATTTTGTGCAATCTGCGTTCGAGGCCGGCGCCGCGGCACGATGAGCAGGGATCGTCTACGACAACTCCTTTGCCGCCGCAATTAGGGCATGGCCGCGAGAAGGTGAAGAAGCCCTGGCTGACGACGACCTGGCCGTGCCCGCCGCAATCGCGGCAGGTTTTTGGAGCGGCGCCGCCTCTGGCCCCGGTGCCGCGGCACGCGGCGCAGGGTTCTTTGCGCGGAACTTCCAGTTGTTTCTCGACGGCGGCGAGGGTATCGCGCAGGGCGAGTTCTATGCCGATACGGATATCCGCGCCGCGTTCGCCCCGCTGCCGTTTATAGCGGGGCGAACGACCGCCGGAGGCGCCGGCGCCGAATATGTCGAAGATATCGCCAAACAAATCCGAGATATCGCCAAAGTCCACGCCGTCGGCGTAGCGCGCGTAGCCGCCGCCCGAGCCCGCTGGCGAGCCGCCGGTGAAAGCCGCCGGTCCCATGCGGTCATAAAGGTCTCGCTTCTTAGCGTCGGCCAAAACCTCGTAGGCCGCGTTGATTTCCTTGAACTTTTCCTCGGCGCTCCTGTCGCCGGGATTGCGGTCCGGGTGGTGCTTGAGCGCCAGCTTACGGTACGCGCTCTTCAGCTCCTGCTCGGTCG
>JASEHK010000127.1 GCA_030018875.1 Endomicrobiia bacterium
GGACTTTTTCAACAGTGTCTTTTTACGGTTGAGACGGACAATATTTTCAGGCCATGGGATTTACGATGTCGGCGAACTCGATTAGGATTTCCTTGTCCCACCACCCGCGGTCGGACTCCTCGTTGAGGATGGAAAGAGCCCGCTCTTTCGGCATTGCGGGCCTGTAGGGTCTCGTCGAAGTAAGCGCGTCGTAAACGTCCACTATGGCCATTATGCGCGCCGTCACTGGCACGGCGGCGCCTCTCAATCCGTCGGGATAGCCGGTGCCGTCGAGTTTTTCGTGGTGATATCTTATAACGGGAATGGCGGTTTTGATGGAGTTGAGTTTGCCGCAGATGCGCGCTCCGATGTCGGGATGCGTTTGAATTATCTTGAACTCATCGGCGTCGAGCTTGCCGGGTTTGTTCAAAACTCCGTCGGGGACTCCGATTTTGCCGATGTCGTGGAGTATCCCGCCCTTGAACAAAGCGTCGGCGTCTTCGGGGCCGAGTTTGAGACGCTCGCCGACGAGAACAGCCATCTGACTGACGCGCTCGGTATGTCCCTGAGTGTAGGCATCTTTGGCCTCAATGGCGCGCGCCAGAGAAAAAATGACGTTTTCGGCCGAGTCGAGAGAATCAAGAGCGAACTTCATTTTGATAAGAGAGCGAACTCTCGTGAGAAGCTCTGCGAAGTTGAACGGTTTGGTGAGAAAGTCGTCGCAGCCCGCGTCAATGGCTTCGAGTTTGTCTTTTTCTTCGCCGAGTCCTGTGACCATCACGACGGGAAGAAGGCGCGTGCGGGTATCCGTCTTGACTTTTTTCAAGATCTCGCTGCCCGAGACGTGCGGCATGAAGATGTCGAGGATAAGGAGGTCGTAGCCGGAGCCGTTTTCCGAGGTATCGGAGCCGGTCGAGAACGCTGACGATATTTTGCCGAGCGTCTCCTCTCCGTCGTAAGCGAGATCAACCTCGTAACCGCTGGCGCCGAGGATTTCCTTTAATATGTCCGCGGAATCCTTTTCGTCTTCGGCCACGAGTATACGGGGCGATCTGGGATATTTCATCTTTTATTTATTTGCCGCGCGCGATGGCCACGACTCCGGTGCGCACCATTTCTTTTATCCCGAACGGCGCCAGAAGTTTTATCAGAGCGGAGAGTTTGTCCTCGTCGCCAGTGACTTCTATGATGACGCTCTCGACGGAAACGTCCACTATGTTGGCGCGGAATATGTCGGCTATCTGTAAAAGTTCCGAGCGGGTTGATTTATCAACTTTGACTTTTATCAAGGCGAGGTCGCGCTCGATGTGCGGCGCTTCCAGAAAGTCGCTGACCTTGATTACGTCAACGAGTTTATTGAGCTGTTTTTCGACTTGTTCCAAAATTTTGTCGTCGCCGCGCACTATTATAGTCATGCGCGAAACGTCGGCATTCTCCGTTTCTCCGACGGCCAGAGAATCAATGTTGAAGCCCCTCGCGGCGAAAAGCGTGGCTATGCGCGCAAGCACCCCGAACTTATTTTCGACGAGAACCGAAATCGTGTGTCTCATAAAATTACTCTCCAATAAATTTCGAGATTATAAATCTTCCAAATATTCATCATATTCTTCAACGGACAATTTTACCTCCCTTAACAGTTCTCTTATCGGCGGGCGGGACAAATCGCGGCCGGGATGATGCGGCAAAGCAGTGGTTCTTCCGTCAATATGTCTGTAAAAGCGTGACCGCCTTTTTGGCTCGTTTTATAAAAACCCATCTTAAACAAAATCTTTTCAAACCTTTTGGCGTTAACTATTTTCAGACCGCTCACACGGCCACCTCAAACTGTTGTATGCCGATAAATTCAGGCAAATGTCTTTTTGTGTCCTTATCCATTTCTTCAAGACACAATTCGACCACTTCCTTGAGATTCCTGCGCAACTCGTCCAAACTTTTTGCCTGCGTGTGCGCGACGGGAATGCCGGGCACAATGGCCACGTATAAACCGCTGTCCGGATCCCTTTCGACTAAAGCAGTGGCTGTTATCTTTTTCATATTATTTACTCCTTATAATAGCGGGCAGAGTTCCATCGTCACTCCTGCCAACTATTTTGTCATACTCACTTACTTACCTGTCATTCCCACTTACAGTTCAACAAACTCGGCCACGTCAATTTCTATGTCGTTTAAGATACTGCGCAGCAAACCGCGCCCTATATCTTCTCCCTTATGGACGGGCACGACAATGCTTCTGCCGTCCGGGTGTCGCCAAAAAGTATGACTACCTCTTTGTCTGACAATCTCAAATCCGAGACGCCTCAATTTCCTAAACATTTCGCGGGCACGAACGGGCGAAAGCCGCGTCATATTATACTTCCACCTGTTGAAGTCCGACGAATTCCATTACGTCAATTTTTTTTCTGTCGGCTCTTCTGACTTCAAGACAGAGTTCTATGGCCTCGCGCACCCTCTCGAGCAATTCCGGCATGGTACGCGCCTGAGTGTGGCACCCTGGCAAATCCGGCACTTTTGCGACGAGAATTCCGTCCTCGTCTCTTTCTATAAGAACGCTAAATTTGCGATTTTTAATTTTCATACTTCCTCCGTTTCGGCAATTCGCCAACGCATCAGTAACCCATATTCTGGCGCCGTTTCTACGCCAGAGAGGTTATTATCTCGTCAAGAGCCGCTCCCGCCGGAACCATCGGCAGAACGTTTTCCTCCTGCTCAATGATGAACTCGGCGACGACCACGCCCTTCGACGCGATTATTTTTTTGAGCGCGGATTCGACTTCGCTCTTTTTGATTATGCGCATACCCGTAGCGCCGTAGGCCTCGGCGAGACGCACGAAGTCGGGCGTGTAGGGCGGACAGCCCTTGCGGCCGGGCTTGTCGCACTCGTCGGGGCAGTCGGCGTTTTTGTGCAGGCAGACCGCGGAATATCTGCGGCCGTAGAACATCTCCTGCCACTGTCTGACCATCCCCAGATAATTATTGTTGAGTATTATTATTTTGACATCTATCTTGTTCAAGACCGCCGTAGCGAGTTCCTGTATATTCATTTGAATGGAGCCGTCGCCGGCGATATCAACGACGAGTTTCGACGGATTGGCGGCTTTGGCTCCTATGGCCGCGGGAAATCCGTAGCCCATCGTCCCGAGCCCGCCCGACGATAAAAACCCCCGCGGCGCTGACGGCTTATAAAACTGCGCGGCCCACATTTGGTGCTGTCCGACCTCGGTGACGGCGATGGCCTCGCCGCCGGTAAGCCGGCTTAATGTCTCGATGACATATTGGCCGCGAAGATTGTCGTCGGACTTGTATTTCAGAGGATAGTTTTTCTTCCACCCCTCAATGGCCGAAATCCACGCCGGATGAGAGTTTTTCCCGACGTGTTTTACGAGTTCCGTCAATGCGGCCCTGGCGTCGGCGACGATGGGGATGGTGGCCGCTACGGTTTTTGAAATTGACGTCGGATCAATGTCAATGTGAATGATGTTCGCGGCGCGCGGCGCGAAACCGGAAAGTTTGCCCGTGCATCTGTCGTCGAAGCGCGCGCCGACGGCGATTATCAAATCGGCGTTCTGCATCGCGTGGTTGGCCGCGTAGGTTCCGTGCATACCGAGCATCCCCAGCCAGAGTTTGCTCGACGGCGGAAACGCTCCGTGCGCGAGCAGCGTGGTCGTGACGGGTATGCCGCCCAGAGTGGATAGTTTCAGAAGTTCTTTGTGCGCCGACGAAGATATAACGCCGCCGCCGGCGTAAATGACGGGTTTTTTGCTCGCGTTTATCGCCTCAGCCGCGCGCTTTATCTGCGCGAAGTTCGGCGACGTGTGCGGCTTGTAAGACCTTATCTCAACTTTCTGGGGCCAGACAAAATCGGTCTGTGCCCTCTGAACGTCAACGGGAATGTCTATCAAAACAGGGCCGGGACGTCCGGTGCTCGCTATGTAAAACGCCTCGGCGATGGTGCGGGCGAGGTCTTTGACGTCTTTGACGAGAAAATTATGTTTGACGATGGGGCGCGTGATGCCGGTGATGTCGGCTTCCTGAAAAGCGTCGTTGCCGATGAGGTGCGTGGCGACCTGTCCGGTGAATGCGACAATCGGGACGGAATCCATATAAGCGGTCGCGATTCCCGTGACAAGATTGGTCGCGCCGGGTCCCGATGTGGCGAAGCACACGCCGACTTTTCCCGTCGAGCGGGCGTAGCCGTCGGCCATGTGAGCGGCGCCCTGCTCATGCCTCGTCAGAATAAACTTGAAAGGCGCCGAGTAAATGGCGTCCATCAGCGGCAGAACCTGTCCGCCCGGTATCCCGAAGACGACCTCGACGCCGAGTTTATTTAGAGATTCGACGAATATTTGCGCGCCTGTTAGTTTCATAATGATGTCCTCTCTAATTTTATGAGGCAATTATCAAAACTTCTTTTGAATTTCCGTTGCTCAAAACATATTTATAGTCCAGCTTTTTAACTTCTACGAAGTTTTTATGTTTTTTGAGCATATTTACTAATTCGGATATCGTTGGAGTGCCGTCATCACGATAGGAAACGACCAAAATTGAATTCCTGAATTTATCAAACAATCGCTCAAAAGCGCCGTGTATCTCGCCTTTTTTGCACCATTCATTTTTGCCGTTCTTTATCTTTTTATGTTTTGAACTATCATCAATTAGTTTTGACCACTCGTCGTAAAAAACAATACCCTCCAAAAAATGATAAAAATCAAAATAGTTTACGCCCACACCCTTTGCGGAAATATATGGCGTATCAATATAAACAAGGTCAATTTGAGGAATTATTAAATCAAAAATATCCGAATGGAACGCCTTATTTTTTTTGCCATTATCAAACACAGCATTGTTCGCTTCTTCAACAAACTTGGCAAAATGATCCTCAAACGGGGTATCCCATGTTTTCTTGTTGCCAAAACTTCGTTTAACTTCCGCTGTTCTGATATAGAGGTTTTTTCGATGGAATAAATTATA
>JASEHK010000128.1 GCA_030018875.1 Endomicrobiia bacterium
TATTACGAAGAAACCCTGAGAAATCAATTACAAAAAGTTGGTGACTCTTTATGGAAACACGGGATATTTCCACGTGACCGTACTGGCCGCGTCCGCCGGACTGTTTGATGTATTTGCCTTCCTGGGTAACTTTTTTCTTTATGCCCTCGCGATACGCGACCTGCGGCTTGCCGACCGTGGCCGCGACGTTGAACTCCCTCTTCATTCTGTCTACGAGAATATCGAGGTGAAGCTCGCCCATGCCGGCTATGATGGTCTGACCGGTTTCGTGGTCAACTTTCACTTTGAACGTCGGGTCCTCTTCGGCCAGACGGTTGAGCGCCGCGGCGAGTTTTTCATCGTCGGCGTTGGTCGCGGGCTCTATGGCCACGGAAATCACGGGGTCGGGGAAGTCCATAGATTCAAGCGCTATCGGGTGTTCCTCGTCGCAAAGAGTGTCGCCCGTGTAGGTCTTTTTCAAGCCCACGACCGCGGCGATGTCTCCGGCCGAAATTTCGGATATCTCCTCGCGCTTATTGGCGTGCATTATCACGAGACGAGCCACGCGCTCCGTGTTCGAGCTCGTGGCGTTATGCACATAACTGCCGCTCTGAAGTTTTCCGGAATATACTCTGACGTACGTAAGTTTTCCTATGTAAGGATCGCTCTGAATCTTGAAGGCCAGCGCCGCGAAATGTTCTTCGGGGACAAGATTGCGCTCTATCTCGTCCTTTGTGCCCGGGACCACTCCCTTGACGGGAGGAATGTCCATCGGCGACGGCAGGTAATCCACCACCGCGTCCAAGAGCGGCTGTATGCCTTTGTTTTTGAAAGACGACCCGCAGAAAACCGGAACTATTTTGCCTGCGATGGTCGCGCGGCGAATGGCGGCCTGTATTTCTTCGACGGTGACGGCCCCGCCTTCGAGGAACTTGTGCATTATGTTTTCATCGTGGTCGGAGAGCTGCTCGATCATATAGTCCCTGGCGGCGAGCGCCTTATTCTGATGCTCCGCGGGAATATCGAGTGTGTCGAACTTGGCGCCGAGTTCTTCATCCGCCCATACCAGCGCCTTCATAGTAACGATATTTATGATGCCTTTGAAATCGCTCTCGGCCCCGAGCGGAAGAGCCACCGAAACCGGTTTTGCGTTGAGGCGTTTTTTGATCTGTTCGACGCAAGCGGCGTAATCCGCGCCGACTCTGTCCATTTTATTGATAAAAACTATGCGGGGAACTTCGTATTTGTCGGCCTGGCGCCACACCGTTTCGGACTGGGGCTCTACTCCTGAAACGGCGTCGAAAACCACAACGGCTCCGTCGAGAACTCTCAGAGAACGCTCGACCTCTATGGTAAAGTCCACGTGCCCGGGCGTGTCTATTATGTTTATCAACGAGTCCTTCCACTGACACCTTGTCGCCGCGGAAGTAATCGTTATGCCGCGCTCCTGTTCCTGCTCCATCCAATCCATCGTCGCGGCGCCTTCGTGGACTTCGCCTATCTTGTAAATGCGCCCCGTATAATAAAGAATGCGCTCCGTGGTCGTGGTCTTGCCCGCGTCTATGTGAGCGATGATTCCGATATTGCGTAGTTTTGTGAGGTCAGATGTTGTTGACATTGTGTCCTTTATTTCAGAAGTTGTTGATGACATAAATCGATGAATTATATTACTTTGAAACGATTAAATCCTTTCCTTTTCGACAAATGTGAGTTTTTTGAAAACTTGGTCTAATTCGATAAATTTAGCATTATTCAGTTTTTTCAACTTCGAAGAACACTGCGACCAAAAATACGTTTCCACCGACCACCCCTTTTTCAAACAACGTTCCAGAGTGGTAAGATAATCCTCGTCACCGGCAACTAACGCGATGGTACCGGGATGAGGGTTGTCGTCCAGCGTATCTCTTATCGCATTTATCATCTCGGCATCGACACTTTTTTCCCGATTGGTAAACAAACTTCTGTCAAAAATTCTCGGTTCGATATTCAGCGTTTTCAGTTTATTCCATAAATTATCGTTGCTTGGCGGGCGGGAACCGACCAAAACCGCTTCCATTAACTTGCGGCCGTCCTTGACAAAATCCAGCAAATTGCCATAACTAATCCGCAAGCGCGGAACTAGAAAATCATCATAGTTATATCTGGCTCTTGCCACTCTTTGCGCCTCAATAAAAACATTCGAACTGTCTATAAACAAATGTAAGCCGTTCATTTATTTGCTCCAACGTTCAGAGTTACCATCTGTAGTGAGCGAACGCCTTGTTGGCTTCCGCCATTTTGTGAGTATCTTCGCGCTTCTTGAATGCCGAGCCCTCTTTACGCGACGCGGCCAGTATCTCTTCGGCCAGACGCGCCGACATAGGTTTGCCTTTTTTCTGACGGGCGAACTCAATGAGCCATTTTATAACGAGTGTGACGGAACGCGCCTTAGGCACTTCGATGGGAATCTGAAACGTCGCGCCGCCGACTCTGCGGGGACGGACCTCGACTAACGGGCGGCAGTTTTCGACCGCGCGATTAAATACTTCCAGAGGGCTTTCCTTCGAGACCTCTTTGGCTATGTTCATCGCGCCGTAAAATATCTTCTCGGCGGTGGTCTTTTTGCCGCGGTAATTGAGTTTATTGATGAATCTCGTTATCGTGACCGAGCCGTAAATATGGTCAGGCACAACTTCAAGATTGCGACGCTGTTTAGGTTTTAATCCGCCTCTTACCATATTTTAAAACCGGTAGATGGTAGATGGTAGATGGTAGATGGTTTTTATGCCGCCCACAGTCTTCCGTCCCCTGCTAACCGTCTCCTCATTATTATTATAGAATCGGCAAATGGTTTTATACCGTCTCCCATCTCCCGTTTACCGTCTCCCTATGTATTTTTGGGTCTTTTCGCTCCATACTTTGAGCGTCCCTGTTTGCGCCCGTCAACTCCGGTCGAGTCGAGGGTTCCTCTTATTATGTGGTACCTTACGCCCGGCAGGTCCTTGACCTTTCCGCCGCGCACCAGCACAAGGGAGTGCTCCTGTAAAGCGTGACCGACGCCGGGGATATAAGACGTGATTTCTATTCCGCTCGTCAATTTAACGCGAGCAACCTTGCGAAGAGCGGAGTTCGGTTTTTTCGGCGTCGTCGTATAAACGCGCGTGCACACCCCTCTTCGTTGCGGCGAAGATTTAAGCGCCGGCGCTTTGCTTTTGTGCGTCTGAGGATCTCTGGGTTTTCTTATCAGTTGAGATACGGTCGGCATATATTCTCCAAAAAAGTTGAATGTTTAATGTGGAATGTGGAATATAAAAAACAAACTTTCAACCTTCCACCTAATTTTATACTTTCACAAAACCCGTGCCCGACGGAATCAAGTGGCCGATGGAAACGTTTTCTTTGAGTCCTTTGAGATTGTCTATCTGACCCGTCGTCGCGGCTTCCGCGAGAACCTTCGTCGTTTCCTGGAACGACGCCGCCGATATAAACGACTCGGATGCCAGAGATGCCTTGGTAATACCCAGAAGTATCGTCTGAGCCTGCGGAGATTTTTTTCCCGCCTTCTCAAGCTTCCGTACGACTTCGGAGTACTGCCGCTTTGTGGTGATTTCGCCTATTATGAACTCGCTGTCGCCGGGATCGGTGATGCGAACGTTGGAGAGCACTTGCCTGACTATCACTTCTATGTGCCGGTCATTTATGGCAACGCCCTGTGTCCTGTATATCTGCTGTATTTCGTTGACCAGATATTCCTGCACCTCTTTCTCGCTCTTGACCTTGAGAAGGTCGTGAGGGTTCACGGCGCCGTCGGTTAACGGCTCGCCGGCAAGGACCTTGTCGTTGTTGTAAACGAGAGAGTGGCGGCCGGATGGTATGGAGTATTTTCTGCGGAACTTCGATATCTCGTCCTCGACGATTATCTCTTCCGTGGTCTGGTCTATGGTAATTTTGCCTTCTATCTCGGATATAACGGCCGAGTTCTTGGGCTTGCGCGCCTCGAAGAGTTCCTCAATGCGCGGAAGACCGCCCGTGATGTCCTTAATCTTAATGGTTTCGTGAGGTATCTTGGCGAGAATGTCGCCCTTTTGGACTTTGTCGCCGTTGGAAACGGCAAGAACTGTGTCTATAAGGAGCGGATACTCGTTTTCGCCGCCTTGGGCGGATATCGTTATCCTGGGGCGCAGCGTCCGCTGTCCGGGGCTGGTCGTAACGGTTTTCTCTATGAGGCCGGTGAACTTGGATTTTTCAAGGCGCAGAGTTACGCCTTCTTTTACGTCTTCGAGTTTCACGCGCCCGCCAAACTCGGCTATTATTGGTTTATAATGGGGATCCCATGCGGCGAGTTTTTCACCTTTTGCTATCTTGGTGCTTTTTACGTACGTCACGTGGGCGCCGTAAGGAATCTGGAAGACCTCTTTCCTGCGAGAGCCGCCGCCGGTGACTGCAATGACCATTATCGTGTCGCGGCTTATGACCGCATAACTGCCTTCCTTCTCTTCTTTTACGTATTTCAGGTTCTGATACTCTATTTCGCCAGCGTCGGAGGCGACTATTTCGGAGCGCTCGGATATTTTGCTGGCTGCGCCGCCTACGTGGAAGGTTCTTAATGTCAACTGCGTGCCCGGTTCGCCGATTGACTGCGCAGCGATAATTCCGACGGCGTCGCCGATTTCCGTGATTTTATTCGTGGCGAGATTTTTGCCGTAACACATGGCGCACACCCCGTGTTCGGCCTCGCAGGTCAGAACCGAGCGGACTCGGATTTTCTCTATGCCGGATTCGACAATTTTCTTCGCGATTTCGGGGGTTATCATCTCATCGCGGGATACGAGCGCTTGGGCGGTGAAAAGATTCGTGACGTTCTCCACGGGAAAGCGCCCCATAATTCTCTCTTCCATGGTTTCTATGATTTCTTCGCCGCTCTTGAGGTTGCCCAC
>JASEHK010000129.1 GCA_030018875.1 Endomicrobiia bacterium
GAATTATGAAAACATTTATTTTCCGAGTTATAAGACATTTATTCCCTGCGGCGGTTGCTTGTGTATTTTTCACCTCATCGTCCCGCGCCGTCGAAATACCCATCTCGGCGTCCACCGAAGGCAAGGCCATGCGCATAGCCTACGCCGATATGGAACTCATCTACAACGTATGCCCGCAGAAAGCCCGCGCCTCCAAAGAATACCGCGACGCGAAAGATTCTTACGAGGCGCGCATATCGTCTCTTACCGCCGCGCTCGCCGAGCGTAACGGCGAGATACAGCGTCTCAAAAATGAGACGGACGAGTTCAGGAAGTCATCTTCCGCCGACATTTTATCGTCGGGCGATACTTTATCGTCGGGCGATACTTTGTCGTCGGGCGCTCCATCATCGTCAACAACAACATCGTCATCATTATCGGCGGCGGCCTCCGTCGAGACGATTTACAAAAATGAACTCGCCCGCAAGAGCGCCGAGTCCGCGGCGGCCAAACTCGGCGAGGAACTCGCCAAATCGCGCGATGAAATGACGGCCGCTTTGTCGGAACTCGAAAAGAATTGTTCGACGGGCATACTCGAAGACATCTATAAGATTTTGGAAAAAATCGCCGTCGAAGAAGAACTTTTGGTGATAATAGATAAAAATTATGTTTTGTACGCGCCCAAAACTTACGACATAACATCCAAGGTCATAGAGCGACTCAAATAATACTCTCGTCGGGCGAATCAAATAATTCAGTCGCAGAACGAATCAAATAATGATAAAAATCACCGCTGCCGAGCTCGCCGCCTTAGTCGGCGGTCGCGTCGAAGGTAATCCCGCCGCCTCCGCCGCATCCGCCGCGCCGATAGAGGACGCCGGAGCGTCCGACGTTACATTTGTCGCCCTGCCCAAGTACGAAAAGTGTATCGCCTCGACGCGCGCCTCGATAATCATCGTCGGCAAGAGTTATGATTTTAAGGACAAAACTTTCGTAGTCGTTCAAAATCCGCTCATCGCCCTTGCCGTCATCCTTGAGCGTTTCGCCTCGGCGCTTGCGCCTCGTCTTGCGTCGGGCGTATCCGCCCACTCGTCGGTATCGCCGTCGGCTACGCTCGGTAAAAATGTTTTCGTGGGGCATTTCGCCGTCATATCCGACGGGGCCGTCGTGGGGGATTCAAGCGTGATACATACGGGATGTTTCGTCGGGGAAGGCGCGAAAATCGGCCGCGATTGCGTTCTTCATCCGTCGGTCACGATATACGGCAGGTGTGTTCTGGGCGACCGCGTAACGATTCACGCCGGCACCGTGATAGGCTCGGACGGATTCGGCTATATACCGTCGCCGGCGGCTGTAAAATCCGGCATACCGTCGAAGATACCTCAGATAGGCATAGTAAAAATAGGCGACGACGTCGAGATTGGCTCGAATACCTCGATAGACAGAGCGACCATGGGCGCTACAACCATAGGCGACGGCACCAAGATTGACAACCTCGTCCACATCGCCCACAACGTGAAGATAGGGCGCAACTGTATGCTGGCCGCTCAGGTCGGCTTCGCGGGGTCGGCTACCGTCGGAGACGGCGTAATGATGGCCGGCCAGGCCGGCATCAACGGTCATATCGAGATAGGCGCCGGCGCCGTAATCGCCGGGCAGTCAGGCGTTATAGGCGACGTCCCTCCGGGACAGACCGTCTCGGGTTTTCCCGCGCGTCCTCACGCGAAGATGATGCGCGTCTACGCTCTTATGGAAAAACTTCCCGAGATGTACGACGCGTTTTCGAAGCTCAAAAAAAAATGAACCAAAATACGATAGCGAAGTCATTTTCTCTTTCGGGTCCCGGTCTTCACACCGGAAAGAAAACGAAGATAACGTTTAAGCCCGCACCGGCCGGCGCGGGCGTGGTTTTCGTCAGAGACGACCTGGCGGGCTCGCCTAAAATACACGTGGAGTTCGCCAAGGTTCTGGGAGTTACGCGCGGCACCACCATAGGCACCGAGGCAGTCCACGCGCATACCGTCGAGCATATACTATCGGCCCTGTCGGCGATGGGCGTTGACAATGTGTTCGTTCACCTCGACGCTTCCGAACCCCCTGTCATGGACGGCAGCGCCAAGCCTTACGCCGATGCGATAAAGGCCGCCGGCTTATCTCCCCAGACCGCGCCGAAAAACTATTTTGCGGTGTCCAAGAGGGTCGAGTATTCGTCGGGGGGAACAACCATAATCGCCGAGCCTTCGGGCGGATTCGAGATTGACTGCTCCATAGAATACGACCATCCCATGCTAGGCTCGCAACGTTTTTCCGTCGAGGTCACTCCCGAAAAATACATGGCCGAGATAGCTCCCGCGCGCACTTTCTGCCTCGACTACGAGATAGAGGCCATACACGCCAGGGGTTACGGCAAGGGCGGGGACCTCACAAACACCGTCGTATTCAGTATGGACAAAGTCCACGCGGACGGCAATTTGAGATTTTCCGACGAGCCGGTCAGACACAAACTGCTTGACCTCATAGGCGACCTGTCTCTGCTCGGTCGTCCGTTGAGGGCTAAAATTACCGCCGTAAGATCGGGTCATCTTCACAACATAAACTTTCTTAAAAAAATCGTAAGCGAACACTCGGTTCAAAAAACGGAGGGAAAAATGCCGCTGCCTGAAATCAAAGTCGGAGAGACAATAATATCCGCTGACATCCAGAAAATTATTCCGCATCGTTACCCGTTTCTTATGATAGACAAAGTTGTGGTTACGGAAAGCGGCAAACGCGCGGTCGGATACAAATCCGTCAGTGGCAACGAGCCGTTTTTTCAGGGACATTTTCCGGGCAACCCCATAATGCCGGGCGTTCTTATCGTCGAGGCGATGGCGCAGACCTCCTGCCTTCTTTTTCTTTCTCGTCCCGATTTATCCAACAAGATGGCCTATTTTATGGGTATAGATCAGGCCAAGTTCCGCAAACCGGTGTTGCCCGGAGATAATCTCGAACTCAGGATAGAAGTTCTAAAAGCCAAAGAGCGCGTCGGCAAGGTCAAGGGTGAGGCGTTCGTCGGCGACAATCTCGTGACCGAGGCCGAGTTCACCTTCGTCCTCGTTGATAAATAAGGAAAAAATATGACTAAAATACACCCTGCGGCCATTGTAGACAAAACTGCCGAGATTGACGCGTCCGTAACGATAGGCGCCTACGCCGTAATCGGCCCCGGAGTTTTTATAGGGAAGGATACCACCGTCGGGCATCACGCATGGATAGAGAACTCCCGCATCGGCTCCGATAACCGGATATACCCGTACGCCGTCGTCGGCGCCCAACCGCAGGATCTCAAATATGCCGGCGCCAAGACCGAGGTCAAGATAGGCAACTCCTGTGTGATAAGAGAGTTCTCCACGGTGCACCGCGCCACCGCTCCTTCGGCGCCGACGCGCATAGGCGACCATTGTTATCTTATGGCCGGAACGCATCTGGGACACGACAGTATACTCGGCGACAACGTCATAATTGCCAACGGCACTCAGCTCGCCGGCCACGTGGAAGTCGCCGAAGGCGTCGTAATGTCCGCTCTTGTGGGAATACATCAGTTCGTGCGGGTGGGCAGATTAGTGATGATAGGCGGCGGCGCGATGGTGTCGCAGGACATACCGCCTTTCGTGCAGGCGCAGGGCGACCGCGCGAAACTCGTGGGCTTGAACCTCGTCGGACTGAAACGCAAACGTTTCACCTCCGAGACCATATCGGAGATAAAAAGCGCGTTCAGAAGTATATTCATCTCGGAAATTCCCATGCAGGAAGCGCTCGACCAAATCTCGGCCGCGGAACCCTCGATAGAGGTCAAAGAACTTGTGGAGTTCATAGAGAAATCCAAGCGCGGCGTGTGTCGCGCGCGGTTCAAAGAGACATTTTCGGAGGGCGAATGAGTTTCGCCGCCTCGCCTGAAAATAACGCGACGTTATCGTCGGGAAGCGCTCAATCCGGCGCTCTTCGGCGCGGCGACAAAGTCGCACTCGTCGCCGGTTCGGGCGATCTCCCGTTGCTGTTGGCGCGTTCTCTTAAATCCAAGGGCGTAGTCGTGTCGGCGGTGGCTTTCAAGGGACATACGTCGAGCGATATCGCCTCGGCTGCGGATACGACGGCATGGGTGGCGCTGGGTTCTCTCGACGAGGTTCTTGAGGCGATACGCTCGTCGGGAGCGTCGTATCTGATTTTGTCCGGCAAGATAGAGCACAAATATATTTTCACGAAAAAACTTGACGCTTCGGCGGCTGAGCTTTTTGCGGCACTCGCCGACGCCCGCGCCGAAAACATTCTCTCGGCTCTGGCGGCCAAGTTCGCCCAAATGGGCGTAAAGGTTCTGCCGCAGACCGTCGGTCTGGAGCACCTTCTGGCCGGACCCGGGACTTTGGGCCAAAGAGCCCCTTCCGTCGAGGAACTCGCCGATATCGCGCTCGGGCGCACGGTGGCTTCGGCTCTCGCCGGCCTTGATTGCGGCCAGACCGTCGTCGTCAAAAAAGGCGTCGTCGTGGCTCTCGAAGGTGTGGAGGGCACCGACGAGACTATCAAGCGCGCCGGAAATTTGGCAGGGCTTGGCATAGTGGTGGTGAAGATGTCCCGCCCGAAACAGGATATGCGATTTGACGTTCCCGTCGTCGGAGAGAGCACTCTTCGCGCGGCTCTTGACGCCGGCGCGCGCGTTATTGCCGTCGAGTCGGGCAAGACATTGCTTCTTGACCCGCGTAAGATGGCATCGTTCGCGGACGTAAACGACATGGTTCTCTATGGAGTGTGAGTATCCGGCGTAGTCCCGACGTAACGTCGGGACGAAAACGATATGACACTTTACGGAGTGAGCGTTATTTAATACAAACGCAATATGTTCTATGACAAAAGAAAGAATCGTAGTTGCTCCGACG
>JASEHK010000012.1 GCA_030018875.1 Endomicrobiia bacterium
TCAGGGCGAGTCGGGCGGCTTCGCGTTTGGCTTGCCGCGAAATGCGCGCCGGCACTATGTGGTCGGACATTCCGGGCGAGTATTTGGAGTGATAATCGTAGAACTCGCCCTTCGGAATTATCTCTATGATGGGAAGACATTTACCGTCGAGCACGGCGGCCGTTATTTCTACGCCGGGTATATATTTTTCTATGATGGCCGTGCGGGAATATTTCAATGCGCCGGCGACGGCTTTTTTAAGTTCCAAGCGGTTTTTGACGATGGCGACGCCGACCGCCGAGCCTTCGTCCGATGGTTTTACCACGGCGGGAAAACCGATGCGAAACGCCGCATCGGGTATCCTCGTATCTTTGCGGGCCAGAGCCCATCGCGGCGTAGGTATGCCGACGGCTTCAAAGATTTTTTTCGAAGCGGCTTTGTCCATAGCCAGAGCCGACGCTGCGGGGCCCGAGCCGCAATACCTGAAACCGGCGGTTTGGAGTTCCGCCTGCGCCCCCCCGTCTTCGCCGTATTTTCCGTGCAGGGCTATGAAAACGAAATCAGGGCGGATTTTTTCAAGGCGCTCGAGCCACGATGCGTTGCGGCCGACGAGTATTTCGCTCGGTATTGCGCCGAGGTTTTTAAGAGATTTTGTCACCGCCGAGCCGCTTCTTAACGAAACGGCCCTTTCCGACGACGGCCCGCCTTTAAGGACGGCGACTTTCATTTTTGCGACGCGGGATGCGGTTGATGTTTTCATTGTTGATTTATTCGTTTAAAGTAGAACAATCTTATATGACGACCTTGATTTCGGGCTCAAGCTTTACGCCGAAGTTTTTCTCGACTTTTTCGGACGCCAAGCGCATCAAAGCCAGAACGTCCTCGGCGGCGGCGGCGCCGGTGTTGACTATAAAGTTGGCATGTTCCGACGATATGGCCGCGCCGCCGATTTTATACCCCTTCAAACCGCAGGCCTCTATGAGTTTTCCGGCGGGGTCCCCCGACGGCGGATTTTTGAAGACCGATCCCGCCGACGGCAGGTGCGGCTGGGTCGCCGACCGTCGCGCCATGAAAGAGTTTATCCGTTTAAGTATCTCAGGCGGCCTGTCGGGCTTCAGGGCGAATGATGCTTCGAGCACTATATGTCCCGTCAGGGATGAATTGCGGTATGAAAAGGTTACGGAGTTTTTCGGCAGATTTTTTTCGGCGAGCGCCCCGTCGAGAATCGTCACGGACTCCATAGTGTCTTCGATAGAGCCGAATCTCGTGCCGGCGTTTCCGGCGACGGACGCTCCGACGGCGCCGGGTATTCCGCTGAGAGGCTCAAGTCCGGATAATCCCTCCTTCACGGCGAAGGCTTCGAGTATCGCAAGCCTGACCGCCGCTCCCGCCGTTACGGTATTGCCGTCACGCGATATCTTTCTAAAATCCCCGTCGAGCGAGACTATCACTCCGTCGTATCGGCGAGCGGCAAAGAGAACGTTCGAGCCCGCGCCCAGAATAAAGTATTTTTCGTTTTTCGAGCGAATAAGCCCGAGGAGAGATTTGAGTTCGCCGGCGTTTTTGGCAGTGACAAAAAATCCGGCCTCCGCGCCTATCCTGAAAGTGGTGCGGCAGGCCATCGGCTCGGATTCTTTGACGTCGGACGCAACGGCGAGAAGTTCTTTTTTTGTAACGCTCACCCGTCGAGAGCCTCCGCGAGGCGCGCTCCGAGTTGCGTCACGTCGCCCGCCCCAAGCGTCACAACGACGTCGCCGTCTTTGAGTTTCGCGGCGAGAGCCGCCGCGTCGTCGGCACGGAAATATTCCACTCGTCCTCCGGCGGCCTCTATTTCGTTTTTGATGAGGTGGCTCGTTATTCCGGCGACGGGCCGCTCTTGGGCCGGATATATCTCCATCAGCATAATGTTGTCCGCCGCGCGCAGCGCTTCGGCGAGTTCTTTATACAGAAGTTTGGTGCGGCTGTAACGGTGCGGCTGAAATATAACGATGAGACGCTTCGGTCGAAATCGTTCTTTTACGGCATTGAGCGTGGCCTTGATTTCCGTCGGATGATGGCCGTAGTCGTCTATTATCTCTATGCCGCCGCCGGAGTATTTCGTTTCCATTCGTCTGGCGACGCCGCCGAAAGACGCCAGAGCTTTTTTTATTTTTGAAAAAGGCACGCCGAGTTCCAGTCCGCATATCGCGGCCGCCGCGGCGTTGAGCGCGTTGTGCCGTCCGGGAACGCCCCAAGTAATTTTGCCGATATTCTTGGAGCCGTTGGCGAGCCGAAAACCGGATATGCGCCCGTCGGTAGAGTAATCGGAAACGACGTAGTCGTTGTCGCGGCTGAAACCGTAAGTGACGTATCTTCTGTTGACGGAGGGTATCACGTCGCGAAGGTTTTTATCGTCGGCGCACAGAATTGAGCATCCGTAAAACGGAACCTTGTTGATGAACTCCGCGAAGGATTTTTTCAAGTTGCCGAGAGCGCCGTAGTAGTCGAGGTGGTCGTCGTCTATGTTGGTGACTATCGAGACGGCCGGCGAGAGTTTCAGAAAAGAGCCGTCGGACTCGTCCGCCTCGGCAACAAGATATTTTCCCTTGCCAAGACGCGCGCCGCTTGAGATGTTTTTCAGGCGTCCGCCGATTACGACCGTTGGGTCAAGTCCCCCCTCGGTCAGTATCAGAGCGGCCAGCGACGTCGTGGTCGTTTTTCCGTGGGTGCCGGCCACGGCGACCGTGTATTTGAGGCGGGCTATCTCGGAGAGCATTTCTATGCGAGGTATAACGGGAATCTTGCGCCGCCGCGCCTCGACGACCTCGGGATTTTTCGCTTCGACGGCCGTGGACGTGACGACGACGTCGGCTTGCCTGATATTGCGCGCCGCGTGGCCCTCGGATATCTTTGCGCCGAGTTTGGCGAGACGGACGGTGGCATCGGATTTTTTCAAATCCGAGCCCGATACATGGTAGCCGAGATTAATCAGCACCTCGGCTATGCCCGACATTCCCGAGCCGCCGATTCCGACGAAGTGGATTTTTTTTATGTGGTCGAACATTATCGGTTTTTCCGGTATTCCCGCGTGACGGTGGTTTTGATGCCGCCGCGAAGATTGAATACGAGCGCGACCTTGAGTTCTTTCGGGCGTACCGCCGAGGTCAGGTCGTCGCAGATTTTATTGACGGCGTCCTCGTGCAGGATTCCGACCATGCGGTAGGATTGGGTATAGTATTTGAATGATTTAAGTTCCACGACTTTCGCGTCGGGGACGTAGGTTACGGACAGATGCGCGAAGTCCGGCAAACCGGACCACGGGCACAGACAGGTGAACTCGGGAGTTTCGACGAGGATTTCTATTCTTCCGCCGCGGCCGGAGTAAGGCATGGCGCGAAGCGATTCAGGCGCGACACGGTCGAAAACAGGCCGGACTCCGGCGGTATTCTCGTATGTTTTTTTCACGGCGGGTATTATACAAAAAATCCGCGGGGTTTCGATAAAAACGGGGCTTTGTCCGTAGAGGTTTTCAGAGCAAACCCAATGTCCGCTCCGCTTCATTTTTTATCTTTGCGGCGTTTTCGCGGGTAAGATGAAGCGTCAGACAGTCGGGGCGGTTTGTAATGCCGTCGGTGAAGTGGCGGGATTTTAGCCGGATGGTGGCCAGGACTTGCGCGGATGATGTGAGCCATTCAGAGATTTTGAGACGGAACAGTTCGGAGAGTATTTCCATCGCGCCGATCTCGTCCACGACGGTTATTCTACCCGCGCGCACGCTCAGTTCGGCCGCGGGTATGGCGGTTTCTTCGAGCGCGTCGAGGTCTACACGGTATTTTTTTAGTTTGATTATGCGGTTGCCGACGAGGTCGGATTGATTTTTAGAGGCGAACACGCGCTCTTTGCCATCGAAGGTTTTGACGATGAACCCGCGCCTTCCGCCGTCGGCGCCGCGTATCTCTTCGGTGTAAAAGCCACCGAATACACCCGAATGTTTTGCGGCGATTGACTTTACGAGAGTCGTCTTGCCCGCGCCGGGGTTTCCGGCAATGATGACATTTTTCGTCATTTTGCGGCGGCCATTATGCGTTCGAGAAGAGCGGCCTCCGACGGCGCGCCCTCGATATAGTCTTTGTCGGCTATGGCAATTTTAGGAACCCGTCCGACGTGGTGCTCGGATACGAGTTTCATGAACCCCGCAGCCTCTATCATTGAGGCCGTGACACGCCCCGAGCTTTCATAGGCGAACTTATGCGCCAGTTGCACCGCGGCCGGGCAGTACGGGCAGGCGAGCGTTACGAAGACTTTTACGTCCACGGACTTGGTTAGAGACGCCAGCGATTTGGCGGTATCCGCGGAAAGTCCGGACACTCCGGTCGAGACGAGATTGACGGCTCCGACGAAAGAAGTGAACTCGTGCCCGCCCGGGATTCCGT
Source organism: Endomicrobiia bacterium (assembly GCA_030018875.1). Taxonomy (GTDB): domain Bacteria; phylum Elusimicrobiota; class Endomicrobiia; order PHAN01; family PHAN01; genus PHAN01. Next base: position 4,392 of record JASEHK010000012.1, read on the forward strand.
AAAATCTTATCCCGCGGTCGCGGCGAGCCTCGTCGAGTATTACTATCGCCGGAGTTCCTATGATAGAGTATTTTTGCGCGGACTCAGGATCGTTCGGCAGAGATATTTTGTCCACGCGAATTTTCCCGGCGGCGCGCGCGGCGACTTCGTCGAGAAGTTCGGATGTTTCGCGGCAGTGCCGGCAGTTGCCGTCGGGGTCGTCGAAAAACACTATTTCCACCGGCGACGTCATACCTACCAATTCCGTTTTAAGGCGGGATAGTATTTCGTCGGAAAGTATTCCCATTTTTTTCTCCCTATATGGATGGAAATTTTTGTTTTTCGCCCGAGCCGCCCGCGTTTTTATTTTTTGAGACCGACGAGATAACGATATGCTCCCAGCGAGGCTTTGGCGCCTTCGCCGGCGGCGATTATTATCTGTTTTTCCGGAACGTCGGTAACGTCTCCGGCGGCGAATATACCCTCGACGGATGCGCGCGACCGGCAGTCAACTTTTATTTCGCCCGCGAAGTTGATATCCACAAGCCCCCGCGCGAACGCGCTGTTGGGCTCAAGACCTATCTCTATGAATATACCTTGTGCCATTATGCGTCGGATTTTGCCGTCAGGAGTTTTGACGCTTACGGCCTCGACTGAATCTTTGCCGTGTATTTCGGCGACTGTCGCCGGCAGTATTTTTTCGACGGCGGGAGATTCTGTTTTACCGAGGAGAACGGGGTCGCCTTGTAGATCCGCGAGATTGTTTACGAGGTATATTTTGCGGGCGATTTTGAGAAGGTCGGCAACGGCCGTAAGCGCCGAGTTGCCGCCGCCGACCACCACGACGTCCTTGCCCGCGAAAAGCGGCGCGTCGCAGGTGGAGCAATATGCCACGCCTCTGCCGAGGAGTCTTTTTTCGCCGGACACGCCGAGTTCTTTCGAGCGTTTTCCCGACGCGATTACCGCGGATTTCGCGCGGAAGGTTTTGCCCGATTCGGTCGTCACGCAGAACTTATCCCCGTCTTTTTTCAAGTCCGCCGCACCGTCGTTTTCGACGACGGCTATCGGGAATTTTCTGACTTGCTCGTCGAACTTTTCTATGAGCGCCTTGCCTGAAATATACTGGTAGCCCATGTAGTTTTCGATTTTGGAAGTCAGGAGCGGTTGCCCGCCTATGTCCTTGGTGATGAGTATGGTGTCGAGCATTTTTCGGGAGGCGTAGACCGCGGCGGTCATACCGGCGGGACCCGCCCCGATGATGGCCAGGTCGTAAATTTTTTTGCCGTCCGCCGGCTTCAGAGACGCGGCGGGGCAGGAGTTTTTTCGCGCGCCCGGAGTTTCTGTCGCGCTTCCACTTTTTTTATCGTCGAGGAAAAATTCAAGTTCGCTCATTATTGTTTTCTCTTGAAGAAAAGCCAGTTTTTTCCGTCCGTGTTTATCAGCGCGTAGCGACTGTGGAGTTTTTCTCCGCTAAAATCAAGGAGAATTTCACGCGGTTCGTATTTTTCGGCGAAGTACGTCCCGCTGTCCCAGATTTCCACCGTCCCCGCTCCGTAGTTGCCTTGGGGTATCGAGCCCTCGAAAACCGCGTAATCGAGCGGATGGTCTTCCACTTTTACCGCAAGACGCTTTACGCCCGTCTCCGTCGGAGGTTCTTTCGGCACGGCCCATGATTCGAGCGCGCCGTTTCTTTCAAGCCGCAAGTCCCAGTGAAGACGGGACGCCGCGTGTTTATGCACAACGAAAATCGGTTTGTTTTTGCGCCGGGCGTCCGGACATATCTCGGCACAGGTGCGCGCCGAGACCGAATGTTTTCCCGTCGGAGATTTTGGTCTTCCGTCGGGCGCAGGCTCCGGTGTTCTTGAAAAATCGCGTTTTTCGGCGTATGATTCGGCTCGTTTGCCGTCGCTCTTTTTCATTTTTTTCTGACGTATCCCTTTATCAGACCGCCTTCGCGGAATACTCCGAGGCATTTTTCGCCCGTCATTGAGCACCATGCCGGCAAGTCCTTCTCAAAACCCGGGTCGTCCGCGGTTATTTCGAGGATATCCCCGGACTTAAGATTTTCCAATTCCACTTTTGTTTTGACAATGGGCATCGGACAAAAAATTCCGGTGCAATCGAGTCTTTTATCGGCGTTCATATTTTTATTTAAATGAAAAGATTTATGCTCGCGTCTTTGGCTTCTGCCAGATATGTGGCCGCGCCCGCGAACTCGTCCACGTCGTCGGAAAGATGGTTTTTACCGAGACCCATAACACCGCACGAAGTCGTGCAGGCTATGAACTTGACGTTGAGCTCACGCGCGGTTTTTATCAGATCCTCGAGACTCGCGGCTCCGGTTTTTTTCATCAAAATCTTCATCATCAAGGGGCCGAGACCGAGGAAGTTGAGATTTGAGAGAGGAAGTCTCGAAGTGCTCATATAATTGAAGGCTTTCTGGAAAATATTCTGAGAATCCGAGACGGCAAAGCATTTTTTCTTGATTACGTTCAGTCCCCAAAAAGTAAAGAATATGGTCACGTCGAAACCGCCCGCCGCCGCGGTCGTGGCCAGAGTGAAGCAGGCGATGGCCTTGTCGAGTTCTCCGGAAAAAAGTATCATAGTCAGTTTGGGTTTTAATGCCGCGCCCGACGACGAACCGATGTCCGCGCTCATTTTTTTCCTCCGCATTTATGCTCAGTTTTTGGGGCGGAGTTTATGGGTTCGCCGCAGTTTCGGCATAAGATGATTTCAGTTTTGCAAGGCTCGCAGAAGGCCGGCCCGAAGCACGAAAGTTTCAGTTCCTCGTCGCAGTAAGGGCATTTACAATTGGACCCGGCGGCATTTTCTTGTTTTTTCTTGTCGGGGACGGTATTCATTTTTTCCCCTCCTTTTTGGACAGATAATCCTCTATGGCTTTACGCAGCGCATCGGCGCCGAGGTTGGAGCAGTGCATTTTGTTGGGCGGCAATCCGCCGAGCTCTTGCGCGACGGAAGCATTGGTTATCTGCATTGCTTCGTCGAGAGTTTTGCCCTTGGCCATTTCGGAAACCATTGACGATACGGCGATTGCCGCTCCGCAGCCGAAGGTCTTGAATTTTACGTCCTCAATGCGGTCGTCTTTGACTTTGATGTAAAAAGTCATCATGTCCCCGCATACGGGGTTGCCTATCTCGCCCACTCCGTCGGCGTCCTTGATTTCGCCTACGTTGCGCGGGTTGGCGAAGTGGTCCATTACTTTTTCGGAATAAAAAGGCATCTGTGCCTCCGTGTTTTTTAGTAGATAGTAGATAGGTTTTCCCTCGCTACTATCTACTCGCTACCGGCTACTAATTCTTAATGGTCGTGATGCCCGTAGTCGGTGCCCGGCCCCGCCTTCATACGCTCGCCGGTCTTTATGAAGTGCGCGTAAGTCGGCGACATTGCGCGGAGTCGCTCGACTATGGCGGGCAATTCCGCCAGAACGTAGGCGATATCGTCGGCGGTGTTATACTTTGAAAGAGAGAATAAAAGCGAACCCTGGGCGATGGCCACGTCCGTTTTCATCGCGTCGAGAACGTGCGAAAGTTTGAGCGCCTTCGACGTGCACGCCGAACCCGACGACGCCGCGATGCCTTTCTGGTCGAGAAACAGCAGCATCCCCTCTCCCTCGATAAATTCGACGGAAAAATTGGCGTTTCCCGGTAGCCGCTCGTGCGGGTGGCCGTTGAGATAAACGTGAGGTATTTTGGATAGTACGCCTTCGACGAGCGTGTTGCGCAACGCCGCGATTTGACGGCAATAGGAGTTCATTTCGGCGGACGCTATCTCGCAGGCCTTTCCCATTCCGACGATGGCCGCGACGTTTTCCGTGCCTCCGCGCCGGCCTTCTTCCTGCGCGCCTCCGTCTATCTGCGGTATCAGGCGGACGTTTTTGGACACGTATAACGCCGCCGCGCCTTTGGGTCCGTGGAACTGCGACGCGGCGAGCGTCAACATATCCACGCCCATATCTTTGATGTTGACGGGAATCATTCCCGCCGAAGCGACCGCGTCCGTGTGAAAAATGGTTTTGGAGTTTTTGGCGCGCACGATTTCGCGGAGTTTTTTTACGGGCTGAATCGTCCCGACCTCGGTGTTGGCGTGCTGTATCGAGACGAGTATCGTGTCCGGCCGAACCGCCCGCTCGAGCTCCTCGAACATTACGGTTCCGAACTTGTCCACTCCGACGACGGTGATATCAAATCCAGATTTCGCCAGACGTCTGGCCGCGTGAAGCACGGAAAAATGCTCGATTGCCGACACCACTATATGTTTGCCGGTCCCCTCGTAAGCCGCCGCCGCGCCCTTAACGGCGAGATTGTTGGCCTCGGAGCCGCACGATGTAAAAATAATCTCGCGCGGCGCCGCGTTCAAAAACGACGCGGTTTTGGCGCGCGCCCCATCTATTGCTTCTTTTGCCGCCGCGCCCCAAGAATGGATGCTTTGCGGATTTCCGTAGGATTCGCCTATGAAAGGCAGCATCGCTTCTACCACGCGCTCGTCGGGGCGTGTGCACGATTGGTTGTCGAGGTAAACGTTTTTCATAAGCGGTTACAGTGAGACTTCCTTCATCCAGTTACCGTGGAGGTTGCAAAATTCAACAACAGATAATTGCCCGCTGTTAACTTTTAGATGGACGCAAGCCGCCGGATTTGTTTTTACCGGTTTCAGTATGGCCCTTGCGATAAATTGCTTGTCAATGTAAAAATCAATACGCCCGATAAAATGTTCTTCCAACGAAGGATGGAGTATTTCGCCTATTCTGACATGGACGTCCGTGCAGCCCTCGGGGATTAGGCCGCATTTTTTTACGACTTCAATTTTTGGCGTATGCTTCTTTTCGAGTTCCGTCATATTTTGTGTATCTTTGGGCGTATTTATGGCGTCGTCCTTTTCCTTGAACGCCGATTTCGGCGCTCCGCACACTGGACATTTTTCCGGCGATTTACCGTCAATTGCCACGTAACCACAAACTCCGCAAATAAATCCTTTCATAGAACCTCCGTTTTATTTCACCGGTGTCATAGGTTGGCCGCAACAAACCAGCTCGCCTCCGCCGACTTTTTTAACCTCTACGACATTTCCGCAGACCTCGCATTTATACACCTCTCCCACTTCTTTAACATTTGGCATAAATTCTCCTTGGAAATAAAGAGCAAAAGGTAGACGGTAGATGGTTAAAGCGGTTGTTCGCCATCTCCCGTTTCCCGTCCCCCATCTTTATATTTTTGACACCACCTGTTTTAACAACAGCAACATCCTTAATTGTCGGCGGCTCTGATTTTAAGTACTTCTGCGGTTCTTTGTCAAACGCGACCTTGCAACCCTTCACGCAGAAGTAATATGTTTTTCCTTTATGATCGCTTTTTGCCGCTGCGGTTTTTCCGTCAACATCCATCTTGCAAACCGGGTCAACTGCCATTTGCCATCACCTCCTTTATTGAGCGTTCTGCGGCGCTTGCGGCTTGGTCTGCGTCGTGAATATCGTCCCCGTAAATACCCTCTGACTCATTTCGCGGTCAAGCATAAACGAGCCCTCTTTAGAGTCGGATATAAGATTTAATTTGTTTAGAATATCGCTGAAAGATGATTCTTCTTCGACCTGTTCATTGACGAACCATTGTAAAAAATTTACTGCGGAATGATCGCTTTCCGAAAGTGAAAGATTCACTAAATCGTTTATCAGCGCCGTCACTTTCTGTTCGTGTTTATACGCGTTTTGAAAAACATCATTTGCCGACTTCCACTCTGCCGGCGGTTTTTCAATCGGCAATAATTCCGCCTTTACGGCTCTGTTTATTATGTAATCGAAAAACTTCATAGCGTGGATTAGTTCCTCCTGAAATTGAACCCGCATCCAGTTTGCGAAACCTTTTAAGCCGGTTGATTCAAAGTAGGCCGCCATTGAGAGATAAAGATACGCTGAGTATAACTCCCTGTTCATCTGGTTATTTAGCGCAGACAATATTTTTTCTTTGAGCATAACAACCTCCGAATTGAGTAGTTACAACAACCAGTGCGCGGCGCCGAAAATTAAATGAAGGAGCGCGAATAGTATAGTTACGCCGGCTGAAATTTTGTGTGTTTTCATTCCGAACTTTGCCATTTTAAATCCTGTGAACGCCGTCACAAAAAGCGATAAGAATGCCAACATGCCGAACCACACAAAAATCGGTTTGTCAAACAGATAAAAGTTCATTTTATGTATTTATCGGGGTTTTTCTTAAACGGCTCCACGCAAGCGGGACAGCAGAGATAATACACTTTGTTTTTGTATTTTGCAGCGGGCGTATTTTTTGATATTTTGAATTTTTCACCGGTGACGGGGCAGGAAACTATTCTGCCGTATGCCGACGGCTCCACGGTAAAAGGTAAAGGCGATGCCATTGTAGTCGCATCAGTTTTTGGGTCTTCGGATTTTTTTTTGACCGACACACCGGCTTTCGGAAGTTTGTCGAGGGCTTGCCCGTCGGATTTTTGCAGTTCTTTGGCCGTGCCTGTGCTTTTTCGCACGCCTTCGGATTTTCCCTTCATCTGCGACTTGTGCTCTTGATGTTTATGCGACGAGCAATCGGCGCAATCTTTTACTTCGTACTTCGAACCCTCAGCCAAGACCGTCGAGGCGATTATCGCCAGGCACGACACGCACAACGCTATCAATTTTACCATAAAACCTCCTATTCGAAATCTTTCAAAAGTTCCGCGAGTGTTTCCCGAGCGTTTCCGGAAAGCGTTGGCTTAGCCGTTTCTTTACCGGCGGTTTCGCCCGATGAACGGGATAAGTCCGACGCAGCATTTTCTTTTTTGTAGAAAATGCCGATGGGTATTTTTTCCGACGGTGTTCTTGAAAGTTTGAGCGCCGCGTCGAAGTCCGAGCGGTCATGCTCGGCGCCTACGCGGTATATTTTGTCCTTGTAGTAGTGAGAGAGTTTTTTGCCCCAAGTTATGCATGGTTGAATCACGTCTATGACGGCCAGGCCGCCGTGCCTCGCGCCCTCGACAATGATGTCCGCAAGATGAGCGATGTCTCCGGCGTATCCGCGCGCGACGAACCTGCAGCCCGCGACGAGCGAGAGCGCCAGAGGATTCAGGGGCTCGTCGGTAACTCCGTCGAACTGCAGACGGGTCTTCGCGCCTCGCTCGGTCGTCGGCGAGGCCTGGCCTTTGGTGAGAGCGTAAACCTCGTTGTCATGCACGATAACGGTTATGTCCGGATCGCGCCGGACGGCGTGCAGAAAGTGATTGCCGCCTTCGCCGTAGCAGTCGCCGTCGCCGGTGGTCACCATCACGGTCAATTCCGGACGCATGAGTTTAATCGCAGTCGCCGCGGGGACCGCTCTGCCGTGCAAGCCGTTGAAGACGTTTGTTTTAAGATAATGCGGAAGTTTTGCCGCCTGACCTATTCCGGGAGACGATGACCGCGCGGTGCGGCTCTACGCCGAGCGTCGCGAGCGCCTGCCTGACGGCGGCAAGAACTCCGAAGTTCGTGCAACCCGGGCACCATGCGTTTGCGACGTCGTTTTTGTAATCTTCGGGAATGGGCATCTTTTTAATTTTGCGGCCGTTCGGCGCGGATTAAAGATTTCCGGCGGAGATTTTTTGCGCGAGTTCTTCCGGAAAAAAAGGCAATCCGTCGAAACGGTTTATTTTCGCGCTCACCCGCACGCCCATCTCGGCGAGCAGGCGCGCGAATTGTCCGGTAAAATTATTTTCGATGACGACGATTTTTTTTCGCTTGTCGAGCAGAGCGGGGTTTACAGCCAGAGGCCAGATTTTCTCGTATTTCACGAACGCGGATTTTAGGCCTTTGGCGGAAAGTATTTTTGAAGTTTCCCCGGCGATAGTCGCCGACGTTCCCCATCCGACGAGAATCGCCTCCGAGGTTTTGTCGCCTTCAATCTCCGGCGGCGCGAATTCTTTTTCCATCAGGGGGAACTTGCGCCATCTTTTCTCGGCCATCGCCGCGCGCGTTGGAAGGTCTTCGGTAAGATGTCCATGCTCGTCGTGCTCGTCGGAATCGCAGATTACGAGCGTGTTTTCGGAGCCAAGTGAACCTTGCGGCGAAATGCCGTCGGACGTTAAGGCGTATGTCTTGAAACCCAGCCCGCCGAGATGGGCCGTCGCGGCCTTGTTCGCGGATTCGTCAGCCGGAAGAATCGCAAAAGTGTCGGCGGGAACCGTCCAATAGGAATCGGCCAGATACTGGTCGGTAAGCACTATGGAAGGCGCCCTGTATTTCCACGAAAGATCAAAGGCCTGGCGCATAACGCGGAATGCCGATGCGGCGTCCGTCGGGGCGAATATGAATCGCGGGAACTCGCCGTGGGCGCAATGAAGCGCGAAAAGCAACTCGCCCTGTTCGGTTCTCGTGGGCAACCCCGTCGCGGGGCCAGGTCGCTGGCCAAGGACGACGACGAGCGGCAACTCCGTCATCGCGGCCAGGGATATGCCTTCGACCATAAGCGAAAATCCTCCGCCGGACGTTGCCGTCATCGCGCGCTCGCCGGTGTAAGATGCTCCGACGGCCATGTTGACCGCGGCGATTTCGTCTTCGGCTTGTATGGCGGTTATTCCGGTGCGTTTTGATGTTGAAGCAAGATACGTGATGATTCCCGTCGAAGGTGTCATCGGATAAGCGGCGATGAAGCGGCATCCTCCGGCTATTGACCCCAGAGCAACGGCCTCGTTGCCCGTCATCAGGAGTTTTTTTTCATTTGATGAAACGTCCGCCGACGATGGTTTTGCCCCCTCGCGTTTTTTCCGCGCCGCGCCGGATTTGTCGTCTGATGAAATCCGTTCGGAAATTTTCGCCGACGCCCGAAAGCCCGCGCGGACGGCGGCGACGTTGGGTTTACGACTTCCTTGTCTTTGTCGGCGAACTCTTCCGATATGAGATTTTCCAAAACATCGGCCGATACTCCCGTTAATGCCGCCGCCGATGCGGCCATGGCGGTGTTCAAAAATTTTTTCTTCGAGGCATCCGCCGCGAAATCTCCGAGGTCGGGAACTTTCGCGTCGCCGGTCTCGGCGCCCGGGGCGGCCACAAACAATCCGCCTTTGGCCAGAAGCGGCCGGTAAACTTCGGAGTTTCTTTTGTCAAGCGAAACGATTATGTCGAATAATACGGGCAGAGAGAGCGCTCCGTCGTCGGAAAAAACTATCCGGAAGGAAGATTCGCCGCCCCTTATGCGCGATTGAAAGTCCTGCCAGGCGAAGGCCTCAAATCTTTCGCGCATCAGGGCCTTCGCGAGCAGATAACCGATTGTCTGCACGCCCTGTCCCGCCTGTCCGCATATTAGGACTGATTTTTTCATTTTTCAGGAAATTTTTATCTCTATTTTACGCGGCTTGGCTCCGCCCCGCAGTGATTTCGCCATCGCCTCGACCGTCCGTATGAAAAAAAGCGTGACGAATGGGTTGAGAGGCACTCTCTTTGAGTTTACTTTTAGTTCGATTTTTTTCATTTTTTTATTTTCCGACGGTGTTTTAAATCCGCCGCAAACGCGCTCGGACAAATGTCGGACAACACACATCCTGCGCAGTCGGGTTTCGCGGCGCGGCAGAATGCCCTTCCGTGATATTGTAACAGAAGAGAGACGTCCCTCCAACCGTCCCGCCCGACTATTGCCATTAGGTCGCGCTCGATTTTGACGGGGTCTTCCTCGGAACTCAAGCCCAGTCGCCCCGCAAGCCGTCTGACGTGCGTGTCAACGGCTATGCCTTCCACGACTCCGTAGGCGTGGGCGAGGACGACGTTCGCGGTCTTGCGCGCGACTCCGGGCAAAGTGAGTATTTCATCCATCGTCCGAGGTACTTTCCCGTCGAAGTTTTCAATGACCGACTTTGCCGCTCCGACGATGTTGCGCGACTTGGCGCGATAAAAACCCGTCGAGTATACGACTTTTTCGAGTTCCGTGATATTCGCCCGCGCGAAGTCCTTAACGCCGCGGTATTTTTTAAACAGTTCCCGCGTGACTTTGTTGACACGCTCGTCGGTGCATTGGGCGGAGAGTATCACGGCGACGAGCAGTTCCCACGGCGATGAGAACTCAAGCGGGATTTTCGCGCCGCGATATTCGCGCCGGAGCCTCGATATGATTTCGTCCGCGGCCTTTCGTTTTTCTTTATTCAATTTTTATCGCTTCGACGGGACAATCCGCCGCGGCTAATTTGGCTGATTCTTCGAGCTCGGGCGGGATGGGATTGACCTTTATCTTGGCGACACTTTCCGGAACTTCGAAAATATCGGGCGCGTCGGAAATGCAGAGTCCGCAACCGGTGCAGACATCTTCAAGAACAGTGACTTTCATCTTTACTCCTCCTTATAAAGCAGTAGTCAGGGATTAGTAGGCGGGGATGAGGGTGCATTAAAGTTTCGTCTTTCCCTGACCCCTGACTACTAATCCCTACCTGCTGCCTTTTTGCGGTGATCATCTTGCCGAACAGCCAGTCGGCGCCGCCGGCAAAATCGCTGACCTTGCCTCCGGCTTCTTCGACGATAAGAGACCCCGCGGCGACGTCCCACGGGGCGAGACCCTCTTCCCAAAATCCGTCGAACCTGCCGGCCGCCGTGAACGCCAAATCAAGCGCCGCCGAGCCCAACCGCCTGATGCCTTGAGCCGATAGGACGAGGTTTTTGAAGTTTTTTATCACGCGGTTGTGGCGCTCTTTGATGTAATACGGGAAGCCCGTGACGAGCAGTGAACGGTTGATGGTCTTTACGCGCGATACCGCGATGGCTTTGCGATTGAGGAAGGCGCCGCGCCCGCGCACCGCGTGGAAGACCTCGGAATGCATGACGTCGTTGACAATTCCGAGTATGATTTTGCCGTCGGAGAATAGCGCCAGCGACGTCGAGAATATCGGGCAACGGTGGACGAAGTTGACAGTGCCGTCCAAGGGGTCGAGCACCCAGAAAGTGCCTTCCCTGATGTCCTTCGGGCAGGACTCCTCGCACAGAAATCCTATGTCCCCAAAGCGCCGTTTCAGGCGACGGATTATGAGGTTTTCCGTTTCGCGGTCGGCGACAGTGACGGGGTCAATGTCGCCCTTGTATTCGATGGTAAACCCGCGCGCGAAGTATTTCTTCAATATGCTCTGCCCTTCGATGACGGCCTTGGCGGCCTCCGAGAAAAGCAGAGATTTCTGTCGTTCGGTGAAGTTCATCGAATCAATAGTTCTCGCTCAACACCTCGTAATACGACTGAGGATGCTTGCAGGCGGGGCACTGCTTCGGCGCCTCCGTTCCCTCTGCGATATATCCGCAGTTTCGGCAGTGCCATTTTATCGCCGCGGATTTCTTGAAGACCGACGGTTTTTTGACATTTGCCTCAAGCGCGCGGTATCTTTTTTCGTGGAAGGCCTCGACGCGAGATATTTCCTCGAACGCCTTGGCGACGTCGTCGTAACCCTCTTTTTTCGCGACGGCGGCGAACTCCGGATAGAGGGCGCTCCATTCCATCTTTTCTCCGTCGGCGGCGTGCGCGAGGTTCTTCGCCGTGTTCTCTATCTTTCCGGCGGGATACGACGCGGTTATCTCCACGTCTGAGCCCTCCAGAAACTTGAAGAAGACCTTGGCGTGCTCTTTTTCGTTTTCGGCCGTCTCGACGAACAAAGCCGAGATTTGCTCGTATCCTTCTTTTTTGGCGACTCCGGAGTAGTAAGTGTAACGATTGCGCGCCTGCGACTCCCCCGCGAACGCTTTGAGAAGATTTTTTTCCGTCTGAGAACCTTTGATGGACTTCATTGCGATGCCTCCTTGCTTTTTAAGATATAAGTTCTTTCGCTTCTTTTTCTTCGAGCGTCTTGGCGGTTTTTCGCGCCGCCGATATTTTTTTTGCCGCTGCCGCGTCGCCCAGACACATTGAGCCCACTATTACGCCGTCCTTAAGAAATATCTTTTTGTAGATTCCACGCGAAGTATCCGCGTTCTCGTATGTTACTATGCCTTCCCGCCCGACGATGTCGCCCTCGGTCGTAAGGTCTATCCCCGCGACTTTGAGGGTGTTGGACATTATCGTGCCGTCGTATTTGGCCGACCTCGACGCGGCGGCGTTCGATGCCGCTATGCGCGCCTGCTCGACGGCCGCGGGCGCTATGCCCCATACGACGCCTTTATATTCGGCGCAGTCGCCCGCGGCGAAAACATTCGCGGCGGAGGTTTCAAGATATTCGTTGACCACGATGCCTCTTGACACCGCGATTCCCGCGGCCGAGGCGAACTCGGTGTTCGGTTTTACGCCGGCCGATATCACGAGGAGTTCGGCGGGTATCTTTTTTCCGTCTGAGAGTATTACTCCGCCGGCCGCGCCCGCCGACGGCGCGTTAGCGCTTTCTATGGCTGATATTTTCACTCCCGCCGCGACGTTCAGCCCGCGGGCCGAAAGACATTTTGATAGTATTTCGCCGCCTTTTATGTCAAGTTGTCGAGGGAGAAGATACGGAGCGACTTCCAGTATTGTGATTTCGACCGATGGAAATGATTTTTTTATCGCCGCCGCCGCCTCAATGCCCAACA
>JASEHK010000130.1 GCA_030018875.1 Endomicrobiia bacterium
GACCGGGGCATATCTTGTAAATGCCCGCGTCCAACTCGGCGGGCAGTACGGCTTTCCTTACGTTTCGCTTGAGTTCAACTCCGACGGAGCCAAAATATTCGCCAATATCACCTCGGCCAACATAGAAAAAAGCCTGGCAATAGTCCTCGACGGTGTCGTGCAGTCGGCGCCCGTCATCAAATCCCGCATTCCCGACGGCAAAGCCATAGTGGAGGGGAACTTCTCGATGGAGGACGCCAAATTATTGGCCACAGTTCTCAGGGCAGGCGCTCTTCCCGCTCCCGTCAAAATCATAGAGGAAAGAAGCGTAGGACCCACGCTCGGCGACGACTCCATCCGCGCGGGCGTTTTATCGGCGGCAATCGGCGGTGTGATGGTCATACTTTTCATGGTTCTGTATTATCGCAGCGGCGGTTTCATCGCCGACGCCGCGCTTATCCTGAATCTCATCGTACTCCTTGCGATAATGGTGTATTTCAGGTTTACCCTCACGCTTCCCGGCATAGCGGGCATAATACTGACTCTTGGAATGGCCGTGGACGCCAACGTGCTGATTCTCGAGCGCATACGCGAGGAACTCGGCATCGGCAAGAGCGTGCGCGTCGCCGTTGACGCCGGATACTCGCGCGCCATCGGAACCATCGTGGACTCGAATCTGACCACTCTCATCGCGGCGTTGTTTTTGTTTCAGTTCGGGACCGGCCCGATAAAGGGTTTCGCCGTCACTCTTACCGTCGGAATAACGGTGAGCATGTTCACCGCCATTTTTGCGACCAAGGTCGTTTACGACGCGCTTTTTTCCGGCGACTATCTTAAAACCCTGAGGTATTAAAAGACCATGAAAATACTCACCGGCACGAAGATCAATTTTATATCCAAGAGATACGTTTACTTCGGTGTTTCACTTTTGCTGATGGCCGCCTCGGCCGTTTCCGTGGTGATGAAGGGCGGTTTTTCCGTCGGTATAGACTTCGACGGGGGCTATCTTTTTCAGATGAAAGTCACTCCGCCGATGCCGATGTCCGACCTGAGAAGCGTTTTAAGCGGAGCCGTGACCTCGTTCGAAATCCAAAATGTCGTGGGGCTCGACGACGTGATAGTGCGCGTCAAAAAAGGCGAATCGAGCACTCAGGACATGATGGCCTCCATGGAAAAAAGCATCACCGCCGCGCGTCCGGACGCGACCGTCCGATGGGATCGCGTCGAGTATGTCGGCCCGGTCGTCGGTAGGTATCTTAAGCGCCAGGCCGTAATGGCCATATTATTCTCGCTGGCCGGCATAATCCTTTATGTCGCGTTCAGGTTCAAATCTCTGGTCTGGGGCGCCGCAGGCGTGGCGGCTTTGGCTCACGATGTCTGGATAGTGCTGGGCTTCCTTTCTTTTTTCAACAAAGAGATTACGCTCACCGTCATAGCCGCCCTGCTTACGCTGGCGGGTTACTCCATCAACGACACGATAGTAATCTTCGACAGGATACGCGAAAAGATGCGCCTGCACACGAAGGAGCCATTAGACGTCGTCATAAACGCAAGCATCAACGAAACGCTTTCAAGAACTCTCATAACTTCCTTCACGCTTTTTATCGTGGTGCTCACGCTTTTCATTTTCGGCGGCGCCGTGCTTCATGATTTTTCTTTCGCGCTATTAGTCGGAGTGGTCGTCGGAACATATTCCTCCGTCTACGTCGCCGCGCCGATAGTTTACGAGTGGTACGTTCGACGTGTCGCGGCATCGGGTAAATCATCCGGCAGAAAATAATCCTCAGCAAACATATGCCCAAAGTTAAAAAGTTCAACTTGAAACTTTCCGTGTATCAGATACAGCAGTCGCTGCGTCGGAAGAAGTTCCCTTTTTCCGACGAGACGATACAGGAAATATCCGGGATGTGCTCCGAACTCATGGAGTCCGTTTCGACCGCCGTGCATTTCGATACTTTCCGCGATCCGTCGTCCGTAGGGCTGAAGTGTCCGACGCCGGACGCCGCCGTCGCTTTAAGCGTGGTGGCGTCTACGATAGGCGATGCCGCCGAGGATTTTATGTCCCGCCGGGCCGACTCCTCGGAGGTCTCCCGCGAGATTGCGGCGGCCGTCGTTTCCCATGCCGCCCACGAGGCCAAACGTTTTGCCTGGAAGATAATCTCCGACGAGGCCGCGCTCGACAAGTGCGAACTCACGGAAAAGACCCCCGTGACCGACGCCGAATCGTTGGCGGCGATTAAGGATTTTCTCGGGAAAATAGATATTTTCTCGACGGAAAACGGGCTTAAGCCCGTCTATTCGTTCGTCGAATCGGCTTGCTGGATGCCGATCAAAAAAAAGAAGTCCGGTTCCTGACGGCGCGCGCTCCGAAAATGTTTCGGCGCGTTGCCGACGTAAACTTACCGGGCTCTTCCCTCCTGACATAAGTGATAACAAGAATATTTTACAATCTACTTTATTGCGTGTTGCTGGCGCCTTTCGCGGCCGTCTTTGCCATCCTGAGTCCGGCGCGTTTTGCAAGGGAACTGCGAGCTTCATGGAAAGAGCGGTTGGGCATATATCCCGCGTCCTCTTCCGCGTCTTCCGACGACGAACCGGTGGTCGTCGTGCGGTGCGCTTCTCTGGGCGAGACCAAGGTCGCCTTAAAGTTCATTCCCAATATCAAGGGTTTTCGTTTCGTCATCGCCGCCGGAACTTTGAGCGCGCGAGACTATGCGCGAGGGTATATGAAGGCGCGCGACATAGTGTTCACTCCGCCCGACATCGTTCCCTTTGTCCGGAATTTTTTCGTCATATTCAGGCCGATAGCGGTTGTTTTCGTCGAGAGCGACCTGTGGCCCGAGTTTTTGCGCGGCGCCAAAGAGGCCGGCGCCCGCGCCATACTCGTCAACGGACGATTTTCGCCGTCGAGCGCGGCTTTCGCCGGAAGGTTCAAAAAACTCTCGCTTACGGCGCTCGCCCCGATGGACAAGTTTCTCGTCAGATACGATTCCGACGCGGCCTCGCTCGCCTCCATAGGGATGCCGCCTGGAAAAATGCTGGCGCTGGGAAACATAAAATACGACTTCGATGTTCCTCCGGTTTCTTCGGACAAGTCCTCGCTCGGTTATTCCGATACGGATTTTCTTTTGGTGGCCGGAAGCACGCATTGCGAGGACGAAAAAGTTCTTGCCTCGGCGTTGGGCGATATTTTCACCGCCTTGCCGAATCTGAAACTCGCCGTGGTTCCGCGCCACATAGATCGCCGGGCCGAGACGGCCAGCATACTGTCGGCTTTTGCGCCGGTTATGCAATCTTTCGTCGAAGCCGAGACCGGACGAACCGCTCCACGCTGTCTCATCGTGGATAAAATGGGAGAGCTGGATAAATATTACTCCATCGCGAACGTGGCTTTCGTCGGAGGCTCTTTCGGTAATAGGGGAGGTCAGGAGCCGATGACCCCGGCCTATTTCGCCAAGCCCATAATTTACGGGCCGCGTATGACCAAGTTTCTCGACGAGACATCCCGCCTTGAGGCCGCCGGCGGCGCGATTAGAGCATCCTCGCCGCGGGATTTCGCCGAGGCATTAGGCAGGTTCATTAAAGAGCCGGAATATGCCGTTGCCGTCGGGCAAAAAGCTAAATCCGCGTCTTCGGCCGAATGCGGGGCCGCCGGGCGCGCGTCCGCGATCCTTGCCGAGTTCCTTAATCAAAAATGACGCCGATATATTCTTTTTTGAGCTGGTTCGTAATAAATCTCTGGAGCGCGACTTTGAGGATAAAACGCTTCGGCGAGGAAAAATATTCCGCCCTTCATTTAAAAATAAGCGGCGCGAAATCCCCGTCGGAGCGGCCATCCGACCCGGTGGTGATATTCGCCTTTTTTCACGGCGAACAGTTCGTCTTATACCGCGGACATCATCGTCGGTGCGGGGGGCGCGGCATAGCCATAATGACTTCGCTTTCGCGCGACGGCGAACTTCAAAACGGCATTCTCAGGCGCTTCGGCTATGAAACCATAAGGGGGTCTTCCTCACGCGGCGGCGCCCGCGCTCTCATCGGAATGATCAACGCTCTTCGTAACGGCTATTCGGCCGCATTCGCCGCCGACGGCCCCAGAGGCCCGGCGCGGGAAGTAAAACCGGGCGTAGTGTATCTGGCGATGAAAACTGGCTCTCCGATAGTTCCGCTGAGGGTGTTTTATACCCGCTCGAAAGTTCTCAAGAAAACATGGGATATGTATCGCGTGCCTATGCCGTTTTCGAAAGTCGTCATAGTCTACGGGGAGCCGATTTACATTGACGGAAACCCGGACGAACAAGAGATATCTCTGAAATGTCGCCGGATAGAGCAAAGTCTCGACGCGATAGTTCCGCCACCCGAAGCCGCGGATTTTTTGCGCGCGGGAATATTATGAATAAATCTCACATAGTAATGGCGCTCACCAGGGTATTATCAACGAGGAAAGAGTGCTCCGCCGCGTTGGACAAGGTTTTTGACGAAATCGCCAAGGCTATTTCGAGCGGGCAGAAGGTCACTATATCGGGCTTCGGAAGTTTTCGTCCGTACATATCCCGAGCCCGCCGCGTCAAAGACCCGCGCACGGGGCGCATTATAGATGTGCCGCCCAAAAGAAGAGTACGCTTCGTTCCGTCGAAAGACCTGTCAAGTCGTCAAGAAAGGTGACAAGGTGACAAGGTGACAAGGTGACAAGGTGAAAAAGTGACAAGGTGATAAGGTGATAAAGTGACAAGGTGATAAGGTGATAAAGTGACAAAGTAACAAAAACAACTTTTTCACCCTTTTTACTTTATCACGCGACGAGTTGTTTTAAGATTGAGTTTTTCGCTATAATAAATTCGTTGCTTTTGAATTTTTTAAGACCGCCGGAACTAATTCCACGGGGGATATCGTTTAGGAACTT
>JASEHK010000131.1 GCA_030018875.1 Endomicrobiia bacterium
CGGTGAAAAGCGGGAATCTACTATAACCTTAAATTCCGGATTCCTCCCGCCAAGGCGGGACGGGAATGACAGTGAGAGTAATCTGCCCGCGAAATAAAAAAATGAAAAACCCCCTTGAAGGCGTAAAAGTAATAGATTTCACCAGAGTCCTATCTGGGCCATACTGCACAATGATGCTCGCCGACATGGGCGCCGACATAATCAAGATAGAGCGTCCCAAAACCGGCGACGACTCAAGAAGCTTCGGGCCGCTCATCGCCGGCGAAAGCGGATATTTTATCAGCGTGAACCGTGGCAAAAAATCCGTAGTTTTGGATCTCAAAACCGACGCGGCTAAAGCCGCAGTAAAGAAACTCTGCCTCACCTCCGATGTTCTGGTGGAAAACTTCCGACCCGGCGCGATGAAAAAACTCGGCCTTGATTACGAGTCCTTAAAAGAACTTAATCCCCGTCTCATATTTTGCTCGATAACCGGCTACGGCCAAGACGGGCCAGTATCTCAATACGCCGGCTACGACGTCATCGCGCAGGCCGTCGGCGGTATGATGTCCATAACCGGCTATCCCGACACTCCTCCGACGAGAGTCGGCACTTCCATCGCCGACGTTCTATCCGGAATGTTCGCCGCTTACGGCATCGTCTCGGCGCTTCACGGGCGACAGACGAGCGGACAGGGCGCGCGCATAGACATATCAATGGTGGACTCGGTGATGGCCGTGCTCGAAAACGCCGTCGTCCGTTACGGTGTGTCGGGCAAAACTCCCGAGCGCATCGGCTCCAAACATCCGTCGCTCTGCCCGTTCGACATATACGAAGCCAAGGACGGCTACATCGCCATCGCCGCCGGCAACGATTCATTGTGGAGAGAGTTCGCTACCGCCATAAAGCGCGAGGATATCATCTTCAAGAAAGAGTTCGAGACGAACGAACTCCGTTGTCATAACGAGAAAAAACTCAAAAAAATCATCGAGGATTATACCCGCGCTCACGCCATCAAGGACCTTCTCAATAATCTCAATAAACACGGAATCCCCTGTGGCCCCGTCAACGACATCGCCCGCGCCGTGAGGCATTCTCAGGTGCTTCACCGCAATATGATAGTGGAACTTGACCAGAAAAAAATAGGCAAGATTAAGGTCGCCGGCACGCCGGTTAAAATCACCGGCCTCGACGACAAGAACTTCTCGCCCGCGCCGCTTCTTGGCGAGCATACCGACGAGGTGTTGGCAAAATTATAGTTTTTGAGCCGTAATTTTGCGCTTGAGAAAATAAAAAAAATGATACATTATAACTACAATCAATTCCCTGGCTTTGTTTCGGCAACGCCAGGTATAATAAATAGCCCGCTTTCTCTCCGGAGACGGCGGGTTTTGCTTTTTAGGGGGGATTATGCCGGAGGGTGAGAGAAAAAAGTTTGAAAGAGTTTATGTTTTTGTAGACGGGAGCAATTTGTATAAAAGCATAATTGATGGACGAAAATAAGATATAGTTTTCGGAGGAAATATGCCTCACGGATACCACGGGAAAATTCTTACCATTGATTTATCGTCGGGGAAAATCAGCGAGAAAGCGCTTAAAGAGGCCGACGTTAAGAAATACACGCTGGGCTCCGGCCTTGCCGTTCGCATGCTTTACGACGATGCGCCCGTCGGCGCGCCTCCCCTCTCGCCGGAAAACCCGCTCCTTTTTCTTTCCGGTCTTCTGACGGGAACGATAATTCCCACCGCCTGCAAAATGTCCGTCTGTTCGAAGTCGCCTCTTACCGGCATCTGGAACGAAGCCACCGTCGGAGGGCACTGGCCGGCGGAGTTCCGCGCCACCGGATACGACGGCATCTGGATAACCGGCAAATCCCCGAAACCCGTTTATCTTCATATAACAGACACCGTCAAAATCCTTCCCGCCGACGACATTTGGGGCAAAGACACCTATGAAACCGGCGCGGCTTTGCAGGCGCGCCACGAAAAACATCTGGTGGCGGCCATCGGCCCCGCCGGCGAAAATCTTGTATCCATTGCCGCGATATGTTTTGACCCGCCCAACTCGCGTTTCGCCGCGCGCGCGGGAATAGGCGCCAATATGGGCTCCAAAAATCTTAAAGCCATCGTCGTAAAAGGCCAGGGTAAGCGCGTCAGCGTGGCAAATCCCGAAAAATTAAAAACCCTGCTTAAAGAGCAAATCCCGACGATAAAAGAAAACGCCAAGGCGCTCGGCGAGTTCGGGACATCCGGCGGCGCTCCGGCCGTCGAATCGTTCGGCGATTTGCCGATAAAGAACTTTGCCGTCGGAGCGTATCCCGACGTGGTAAAAATTTCGGGCCAGGCGATGCGCGAAAAAATATGGGTGCGCCATTACGCCTGCTGGGCGTGTCCCATCGGCTGCGCGAAAATAGTCAAGGGCGAGTTGGACGGCTTCGGAAAATTCGAGGGGCATTATCCGGAATACGAAACCGTCGGAATGCTCGGCTCGAATCTCCTCGTCAACGACCTATATCTCCTCTCGTACGCGAACGAACTGACCAACCGTCTGGGGATGGACACCATTTCAGCGGGTTCAGCGCTGGCGTTCGCCATCGAATGTTATGAAAAAGGGAAAATAGACAAGTCGGACACCGGTGGTGTGGAACTTAAATGGGGCGACGCGAAAACCGTCGTCGAACTTTTGAAAATGACCGCGTACCGCAAAAATAAAATCGGCGAGGCTCTCGCCCGCGGCGTCAAAGAGGCCGCCGAGATGCTCGGCAAAAACACCGCCGAATACATATCGCATTCCAAGGGTCTCGACTATCCGGCGCACGACCCGAGGGGACACGTCTCGATGACGCTTTCCTACGCCACGTCGGTTCGCGGAGCTTGTCATCTTGAAGGGCTTACGTATTTTCTCGACAGAGGCGTGCCGGCCAAAGATCTCGGCGTCACGACGCCGCCGAACCAGTTCGACGAGAACGGAAAACCCAAGATTGTTTTTGATATGCAGAATTTCATGTCATTATTCAATCCGCTGGGCCTGTGCAAGTTTCTCTTCCACGCCCGCATAGGCCACGCGCAGATTACCGAGTGGGTCAACGCCGTCTGCGGCTGGGACTGGACGCCCGAAGATTATATGAAAACCGGCGAGCGTCTCTTTGACCTCAAACGTCTTTACGGCGCGCGGCTGGGCATTTCCAAAAAAGACGATTTGCTTCTTACCCGCGCCAATTCTTATCCCAAAAAAGAAGGCAAGGCCAAAGGCGTGGTCGCCAATCTTCCCAAAATGCTCGACGAGTATTACGCGCTGCGCGGCTGGGACGACGAAGGTATCCCGACGGAAAAACGCCTCAAAGAACTGGGACTTTGAAGCGCCGCGATAATTCGGGTTGATATTTCTGAAGTTTTTTGGATAATCAATATGCTGAAACTTGTCTGGTCTCTCGCCGGAGTTTTGGGACTGCGTCGTTATCTGGAAGACTATTTTCTGAATAAATTGTCTGAGACATTTGGTTCACAGGAGCCGCTTTCTACTTCTTTCGCCGATGCTTACACACCTCCCGCCGAAGGTATAAAAGATATTCCGGCGCAGGGGACGGACAGCGGTATTCTCGCCGAACTCCGACGAACGGGCGTCGTTAGTATTCCTCCGGGAATTTATGATTTTCCCGTGGAAGGTTTTTGTCTGCGCGCCGGCGCCTATTCTCCCAACAAAGGCGACGGATATCTGGCCGCGCCGCTTAAGGGCTCCCGCGCCGCGGTCATCTCGGCGGTTTTAAGCGGCTCGTCGAAACACCCCGAAGTTTCGCAACAAGCCGTTCAGACGCTTCTTTGGGCGGTGGAATCAGGCGTAAGATATACCGCGCTCAAAGGAGACGCGCGTATTGCGGCCGACGCCATATTGAGTAAGGAACACAAAAATAATCTCGGCCAGAGTTTTTGGGACGCTGTGCCCGCCGCTCTGCAAAATCTGATAACCGATGAGGCGCTCAAACGGCTACCTTCCGACATGAATAACTTATTGGTCACTTATAGAACTCTCAAAACGCGCATAGAGAGCGGTTCGACTTATTCCGAATTGGAGCGTTTGGCCGTCTTGTTTAACGCTCCTGTGTCCGTCGGCGGTTCCGTCGCTGCGGGAACATGGTCGGCCATACCCGGCGGCTATTACGCGCGGGTTTTTCCGTCGGGATATACTTCGGCGAGATTTCAAGTTTACGTTCCGCCGAATGCCTCTCCCGTTAATTTTTCTTTTGGAGATTTTATAATGGTCCCGGCGGACACATCGCGGCAACGTCTTGGTTTCAGGCCCGCGCCCGACGATGCCGACCATTTGTCTTGGTCGGACGGGCCGGATATCGAAATAGTGTTCAAGGAAGGCGAGCGCCTCAGCAATCCCGACGTAATTGAGGCCCTGAAAAAACTCGCCGAGATTTTGGGGGCGGATAAAGTGGAAGTGACCAGTGGAGACAGAACGCGGGCAGAACAGGAAAGGTTAATTAACGACAAGAAGACCACGACGTCTTATGAAAAAACTCCGCACGGAGAACATCAGGGTTATATTGCGGCTGACGCGAAATTTTATAAGGACGGAAAGCAGATTAATCCCGACACAGTCGCCGATATGGCGGGCGGCTTGAGCGATATAGGCGGTATAGGATATTACAAGGATTTTACTCATATAGATTTACGTAAACGTTTGGAGGGAGATATTCCTACCACTTGGGGAAAAGGGGGCAATAAATGAAAAGCATTATTGTCGGGGCCGGGATGATGTTTCTATTTTCCGCGTGTCTGTGTTCAAAAGGCGTGAAAAGTCCTGTGGCAGAGTCGGAGCACAACTTAAAATCCGTGGACACAAGCAGTCCCGAATATCTT
>JASEHK010000132.1 GCA_030018875.1 Endomicrobiia bacterium
GAAGTCGTAACTTCCACGGACGGCTCATTGATTTCGTTTTCATATTATCCTTACCGCGGCATTCAATACTTCGAGATAAACCGCCGCGGTGGCGAGGGTGGCTTCGTAGCGACGGCCATAAATCTTCCAGTCGAAATTGCCGCCATAACCGCGCAAGGCCAAGTTAAGTCCTCCCTTTGGGAGGCGATGTCGGCGAAAGGTCTCGACGGAGAACTGATAATAAGATTCGCCGAGTTGTTTTCCTCCCAAGTTGACTTTCTCACCGACACGCGCGAAGGCGATGAGTTCAAGATTATTTGGGAAGAAAAAGTCGTCGGGCGGGACGACAGAAAACGCAGAATTATAGAAAAAATAGTGGCGGCCGAGTACACAAATCGCGGCGAGAGGTTCGTGGCCGTGGGCTTCGGAGGCGCCGCTCTCGACTACGATTACTATTCTCCCGACGGCAAATCGCTGCGTTTGGCTTTTTCGAGAGCGCCGTTGAGTTATCGGAGAATATCCTCATATTTTTCGAGAAAGCGTTTTCATCCGGTTTTAAGGATATATCGCCCGCACCATGGCGTTGACTATGTGGCGCCGTCGGGAACGCCGGTTTCGGCCATCGGCGACGGGACTATCGTATTCAAAGGATGGTCGGGCGGCTACGGGAATCTCGCGCGCGTTCGCCATCCCAACGGCTACGAGTCATACTACGGACACCTGTCGAGATTTGCTAAAATATCCCGCGGGGCGCGCGTCAGACAGGGACAGGTCGTCGGCTATGTCGGAGCGACGGGCGTGGCCACGGGGCCGCACCTTCATTTCGAAATGAGAAGCGGCCGTGCTCCGATGAATTTCCTCGCGCTACGACTGCCCTCCAAGAAGAAAATTCCCGACGAGCATAAAGCGGAATTTGTCAAAGTCGCCCAAGACGCTCGGGCGAGGCTGGACGATATAAACAAACGGTAAGCAAAGATAATCCCCTCACCGAGCCCTCTCCCTCAAAGGAGAGAGGGATATATCGCCGATTCACCACAACGATAAAAATGTTCAAGTTAAAACTTTTTCCGAAACTTGCTCTGATAATGGCGGCTATGGCCACTTTGCCGGCCGCCGTCATAAGCATACGCACCATAGAAATAAACCGCGTGGGGATGCAGAACGCGATATTAGAGACACATACCGCGCTGGTCGAGTCCGTATCCCAGAAAATATCCGACTATTGGGAAGGAATCAACAGGGAAGTAAAGATAGTCGCGCGAAGTCTCAGGGCGAACATAGATTGGCGGGAAAAGCACAGCATACTTCAGGTGTTGCTCGACAGCAATCCGAGCTTCGTAGCGATAGCCGTGGTGGATAGAAAAGGCAAGGAACTGCTCAAGGCTTATAATCCCGACCGAGAAGCAAATCCGTCCCTGATGGACCATTCCGGCGATGAACTTTTCCAAAAATTCGCCAAAAGCCGCGCGCCCGAAATGTCACCGGACATAATAGAGCCGCCCTACACCGTCGGCAAGTTTTACCCTCTCACCGATACGCACTCGCTTTTTATAAAGATATCACTTCAATCTCTCAACGAACATATAACCCGCGCCAACTTCGCAAAATCCGGAGTGGTCTTTGCGGTGAACTCCATCGGGCGGATATTCTTGCCGGTCGGCGAAGAAGCCGTAAAAAAAATCATATCGCCTGAATCCGGAGCCACTCTGGAAGACATCGCGCGGCTCAACGTGGTCAGAAACTCTCTCATGTCCGATTCCGTGGGTTCGTCGGAGTACGCGCTCCCGGGCGGAAAACTCGCCGTCGGCGCTTTCGCTTCGGTAAAAAGCGCCGGGTGGGGCGTGGTCGCGCAACAGGACAAAGCCGAGGCGTACATCTCCGTCGAGCGGATGAAAAAAGACACCTTGTTTCTTACGCTCATAAGCGTATTCGCCTCGGCGATACTCTCGTTTTTCATCGCCAGAGGGCTTGCCCGTCCCATAATGCGCCTCGGCGAAGCGGCGCGCAAAATATCACGTCGGGACTTCGACGTTGTCGGGATACTTTCCTCAATAAGAACGGGCGACGAGATAGAAACTCTTTCGAGCGCCTTCGGCGAGATGGCTGTGGAAATAAAACAATACGACGAAATGCAAGTAGATAAAATAATCGCCGAAAAGACCAAGACCGAAGCCGTAATACTGGCAATGTCGGACGCTCTGATAATGACCGACACCGACGGCGGAATACAACTCTATAACTCGGCGGCAAGAAAACTTCTGAACCTTCCCGAAAGCGCCGTGGGCGAGGCCGTATGGCGCTTTATGCCCGACGAGAGTATGCGCTCGGCCTTCGAGGATGCGGTAAAAAATCCGGCCGGAATCGGCCGCGAAGTTTCCATAATCGGCCCGAACACGATAAAATATTATAAAACCTCGTCGAACATAGCGCTTCATCCTCAGAAAAAAACCATAATAGGCGTGGTGGCGATACTCAGGGACATAACTCTGGAAAAAGAAATAGACAATATGAAAGATATATTCCTGCACTCCATAACGCACGACCTCAGAAACCCCATGACATCAATAAGGGGATTCCTCAGGTTTCTCAGAGACGGCGTGGGCGGGCCGGTCACCGACCAGCAGAAAAAAATGCTCGACACCATGGACCGCTCGTCTCAAAAACTCCTTTCGATGATAAACGACATCCTCGACATCGCCAAACTTGAATCGGGCAAAATGCAACTTAACCTCGACTACGCCAACCTCGCGCAAGTGGTCCGTTCCGCGGCGGCGCTCCTCGATGCGATGTTGGTAAAAAAGAATATAAAGTTCTCTATAGACGCTCCGGCCGACCTTGAAAATATCAGGTTCAAAATGGACGCCGCAATGATTGAGCGCGTTTTTATAAATCTGATTTCGAACGCCGTAAAGTTCACTCCCGACGGCGGAAGCATCGGAGTAACCATGGAGCAAGCGGCGGCCGAAACCGAATTGGGCGCAATCAATTTGGTCCGCGCGGCCGTAATAGACACTGGCGAAGGCGTGCCTCCCGAATATGTCGAAAAGATATTCGACAAATTTCAGCAGGTGGCCGGACAAAAAAGAGGCGGCACGGGACTTGGTTTAACCATTTGCAAGCACATCGTCGAGGCGCACGGCGGGAAAATCTGGGCCGAATCCAAACTCGGGCTCGGCTCAAAGTTCGTATTCACCCTCCCCATCGTAAAAAACTCAAACGGACACATCTGATGATTCCACATTCAATATCGAAGCGCAACGCCGATAAAAAAACCAAAGTATTCGCGGCGATTATTCCCGCCGCTCTCGTTTTCGGGGCGATGTTTTATTTCTGCCTGTCGCCCTCTTACGCCGAGGCCGCCGAGGTTTTGCAAGAGATAACCGTAAAGGAAGGCGATACCCTCTGGAGCATCTCGAACTTTTACCTCAAAGACCCTCGTCGGTGGCCCGATATCCTCAAACATAATCCCCGTCTCTCCAATGATCCCAATATCGTCCTGCCCGGAATGCGTATACAGGTCCCGATATTTCTGATAAAAGAGCACTTGCGGGCCGCATATCTCGTCTACATATTTCAGGATGTGAGATTCCGACGACGACGCGAAGCCGAATGGAAGCGCGCGTGGCCCGAGATGGAACTCTATGAAGACGACGGAGTCAGAACTCTTGAAAAATCCCAGGCCAACGTAAAACTGCCGTCGGGCGAACTGCTCAGACTTTTCGAAAACTCCCTGCTGATAGTCAAGCCCGAAAAAATGGAAGACCAGGCCGAGTTGGTGGCGGGAGAAGTGCGCTCGTCCAAGACCAAGATAATAACGGCCGAAACCGTCGTCAGGCCTCAAATCACGGCCAAGACGGAAACACCGGACTTCAAAACAAAAATCAAAGCCGACAAGACCACCCTCGTGGAAGTTTACAAGGGCGTAATAGACGTTACCGCTCAGGGGCGCACCGTTACGGTAAGCGAAGGATTCGGAACCGAGGTCAAGTTCCGCGCGGCCCCTTCGATTCCCTTGCGCTTGCCGGAAATGCCCGATGTCCGAATAGATGCCACGGACGCCAAAACACCCGCGGCGAAAGACGGCAAATTAGATATTTCTTTAATCGCCCCGGAATCGGGAAGCGACCATGCAACTCGATCCCTTCGGGAGGGAGCCGCGCGGGGAACGACCCAAAAACCTTCTGACGGAGCATCAAGCCGCGACGACGGCGACGACAAGAGTTCTGGCCGCATCATAGGAAGCGCCGTAAAAAAATACCGCCTGCAAATATCCACGTCGCGCGCGTTCTCGCAGATAGTCCACGAGGAAATAAAGGACCTTAAATCCAGAATATCCCTCGACTTCACTCAGATGAGTCTGCCCGACGGGTTTTACTGCTGGCGGGTATCCTACATAGACCAATTGGGTTTTGAGGGAAGGTTCTCTGAGCCGCGCGGCTTTATCGTTGACACGACCCCGCCGGCAATGGAACTTTTCCTGCCGGAAGAAGGCGCCGAGTACGATACCGAGTTTATATACGTGGAAGGCAGGACGGAAACCGAAGTTTCGGTAACGGTCAACGACGTGCCCACGAACACGGGGGCCGACGGCAAGTTCCTTTATGCGATACTCTCGAAGGAAGGAGTGGTAAAAGTAAAGATAGTCGCCACCGACCGCGCCGGAAATGCGACCGTGGCCGAAAGAACCGTTATGAAGGTCAGGAAAGGAACGGCGGCGAAGCGCCATGCCAGACCGCTTGCAGCGGGGGGGCGCAAGGCCTCAGGGACATCCATAACGTTGCCGATAGCCATACTTACGATTTCGATAATACTGGGGGTTGTGTTGATTCTGGCGAGGCCGTGAAAA
>JASEHK010000133.1 GCA_030018875.1 Endomicrobiia bacterium
TTTTCGAATTCTCTGACGACGTCGTATGAGCAATATCCCACGGCGCCGCCCCAAAAGCGCGGCAAGCCGGCGACGCGCGCGGGACGGATGGAGGCCATGCGCGATTTGACGGCCGACAGAACGCCCGGCGACCCGCCGACGGAGCGGCGCGAGAGAACCTCCGAAGGCTCGGATATTATGAAAGAATATCTCCCCCATTTAGACGAGTCATCGGACTTGGCGCCGCCCTCGACGCTCTCCAAAAGAGCCGAATACCTCGACGACAGCGCCGTCTTGGCGAAGCATGACACGGGCGTCTCGAAATCCCCGACTATCTCGCGATATACGGGAATGAAGTTGGATTTGACGGACAGTTTTTTGAGTTCCGCGTAAGTCGGATGATGACATCCGGCCGAGGCGGACATTTTTTTCGTCATTATTTCGTTTCTCCGACGATATCGCCGTTCTGTATCTTTCTGTAAAAACACGACCTCTCGCCCGTGTGGCAGGCCGCGCCGCCGAGTTGCTCTATTTTTATAAGAAGGCAGTCCGCGTCGCAATCTACGAGTATCTCTTTAACCCTCTGAAAACATCCCGAGGTCTCGCCTTTGACCCAGAGTTTTTTGCGGGAACGACTCCAATAGGTTGCGTTTCCCGTCTCAAGCGTGGCCTCGACGGACTCTCTGTTCATATACGCCGCCATAAGCACAGTTCCGTCGGAAGCGTCCTGGGCCACGGCCGGTATGAGTCCGTCCGGCGTAAATTTTAGTTTCGATATAAGTTTGTCGTATTTCACGATTTTTTATCTCCACGTTTCACGGCCTTGCGGGCTCCGCTTCACGGTCTCACGGGTATGCCTTTGACGCCGAGATATTTTTTTAAGTCGTGTATTTTTACTTCGCCGAAGTGAAAAAGCGAAGCCGCCAGACAGGCCGAGACTTTTCCTCGTTTGAACCCGTCGTAAAAATCTTTTTTGGAGCCCGCGCCGCCGGACGCTATCACCGGTATGCCCACCGAC
Source organism: Endomicrobiia bacterium (assembly GCA_030018875.1). Lineage (GTDB taxonomy): Bacteria > Elusimicrobiota > Endomicrobiia > PHAN01 > PHAN01 > PHAN01. Next base: position 998 of record JASEHK010000133.1, read on the forward strand.
CCGACGACAGCGCGCGTAAGTTCGATGTCGTAACCGTCCTTAGTCCCGTCGCGGTCCATACTCGTCAGCAATATCTCCCCGGCGCCGGAGAGTTCAACCGAGCGCGCCCACCGGACGGCATCAAGCCCCGTGGGTTTTCTGCCGCCGTGGGTATAGACCTCCCACGCGCCCTTCGAGCGGCGCTTCGCGTCTATGGCCACGACAACGCACTGCGAACCGACGGCGGCCGCGGCATTACCGACGAGACGAGGGTTCCGCACGGCTTCGGTATTAATGGATACCTTGTCCGCGCCGGCGCGCAAAAGTTCCCTGACGTCGGCCACGCTCCTTACTCCTCCGCCGACGGTAAGCGGTATAAAAACGCTCTCAGCCGCGCGCCTGACGGCGTCGAGCAAAATTTTTCTTTTTTCATGCGAGGCCGTTATATCCAGAAAAACTATTTCGTCGGCTCCCGCTGCGTCGTAACGCGCGGCACATTCGACGGGGTCGCCAGCGTCAACGAGATTAAGGAACTTGACGCCCTTGACCACCCTGCCCGCGTCAACGTCGAGGCACGGTATTATTCTGACCGCGAGCACTCTATGGCCTCCTTGAGCGTGAATCTTTTTTCGTAAAGCGCCTTTCCGACGATGATTCCGGAAATCGCGGGGCATTTCATTTTCGCTATCTTTCTGATGTCGTCGAGCGAAGAGACGCCGCCTGAAACTATTATGTTGACGGGAGAATCCTCGGCCAGAAGAGCATAGAAATCCGCGTCCACGCCTTCGAGCGTGCCGTCGCGCGATATGTCGGTGACTATGGCTTCCTTGATGTCGAGTTTCGAGGCGACCCTGAGATATTCTCCGACGGAAAACTCGGTGGCCTGTCGCCATCCGTCAACGGCAATGCGCCCTCCGACAGCGTCGCAGGCCGCCATCACCTTTCCGGGATTTCGCTCGGCGGCTCGGCGGACTCCGTCGGGGTCAGTCAAAAGAGCCGTGCCCATTATGACGTAGTCGAATCCCGACGCGACGAGACGCGCCGCTATAGCGTCGGTCCTTATTCCTCCGCCTATCTCTATCGGAACCTTCACCGCGGAGCGCACTGCCTCGACGGCTCGGGCGTTCTTCGTCGCGTCGCCGAAAGCCGCGTCGAGATCCACCAGATGAATTCTCCGGGCGCCTGAGCGCTCAAACGTCGAGGCGACAGCCGACGGGTCATCTGAATAAAAAACCGCGTCCTCGGCGCGGCCTTTGGTTAGACGCGCGCAACGGCCGTCTTTGAGGTCTATCGCCGGAATTATTATCAAGGCAGCGCCCCGAGAAAATTTTTTATTACCTTCAAACCGGCGGAGCCGCTTTTTTCCGGATGGAACTGACAGGCGAACGCCCGTCCGAAGGATACCGCCGAGCAAAAATCGCCGCCGTAATCGGTTACCAGATAAGAAACGCCCTCGACGGTTCCCGCGCCGCAGCCGCGCGAACTGTCCGACGACGATGATGACGGCAAGGACGCGCGATAAGAGTGGACGAAGTAAAAATACTCGCCGGGCGCAATGCCTTTCATCGCGGCGGGACGAGGACAGCCCGCGGACGGACGGACGGTATTCCATCCCATGTGCGGCACACAGAGTCCGGCGGCGCGAGGAAATCTTTTGACCGTTCCCTTCAACACACCGAGTCCGCGCGATTTTCCTTCCTCGCTGCGCTCGAAAAGCAGTTGAAGCCCCAGACAGATGCCGAAAAAAGGTTTACTCCGTATCACATCGGGCAAAATCTTCCAGATGCCTTTGGACTTAAGAGTTCTGACGGCGGCGTCAAACGACCCCACGCCGGGAAGCGCCACCGCGTCCGCCGCGAGAATCTTTTTTTTATCGTCGGATATGACAACGCGGGCACCCGATTTCTCGAACGCCTTCGAGACGCTTCTCAAGTTCCCCATCCCGTAATCTATCACACAAATCCGTTTCATTTTTATAATAATTTTTTAGTCGAAGGAATGCCACGTCGGCCGGGCGTCTTTCGGTCGGCGGCGGCAAATGCTTTTGCGAAACCCTTGAAGAGCGATTCCGCGATATGATGATTGCTCTCTCCGGCGGCGTTTTTTATATGAAGCGTCATCGCCGCCGACGATACGAGGGCTTTGAAAAATTCTTTTATCAGAGAGTAATCGAAGCCGGAACCCGCCCGCGGGCGCGAGAACTTAACGTCGCCCAAAAACTTAACGTCAAACGAAAGATGCGGCCTGCCGCTCAGGTCCACCGCGACGTAACTTATGGCTTCGTCCATCGGCATAAGAAAGTTTCCGTATCTCTCGATGCCGGCCTTTTTCCCGAGACATTTTTTGATGGCCGTTCCAAGGACTATGCCCATGTCCTCGACGAGATGGTGTGCGTCCACCTCGACGTCTCCGGTTGCCGAAATCTTCAAATCCGACGAGGAATGCTTCGCGAACAGAGTAAGCATATGGTCGAGAAAAGGCAAAGACGTGTCTATGGACGCAAGACCCTTGCCGTCTATATTGAGAGTCATATTTATACGGGTTTCGGCGGTATTTCTTTTGATAGTGGCTTTTCTCATTTTTTCATCCTCAAGAGTGCGCTTTTCGCGTGCCATTCAAGCCCTTCCGCCCCGGCCAGAATCGCCGCGGCGCGAAGCAGTCGCCCGCCGGATAAAATCGGCGTTCGCGGCGCGGCAAGAACAGATATTCTTTTCAAAAATGTCGCAGGAGAAAGCCCCGAAGAAAATCTCGCGGAGCCTCCCGTCGGCAGAACATGCGACGGCCCGGCGCAGTAATCGCCGAGAGCCGTCGGGGTCATATTTCCGACGAACACGGCGCCGGCCGACCTGATTTTGCCGACGAGAGCGCGGGGATTTTTTACCATAAGTTCGAGGTGTTCCGGAGCGATGATGTTGACGAGTCCGCAGGCCTTCGCGGGAAGGGCGACGGTTATTTTTACGCGGGCGCGATATTCTTCGGCAACGAGAGCGCGAACTCTTTCGGCCAGACGGCGGGTAGACGCGAAAAGATAGCTTACCGCCGACGAATCGTGCTCGGCCTGTGCGGCGAGGTCGGCCGCTATCCACGAAGGCGAAGCGGTTTCGTCGGCGATGATGGCCACTTCGCTCGGGCCGGCGAGCATGTCTATGCCGACATCGCCGAAGACCTGGCGCTTGGCTTCGGTGACGAAACGATTTCCCGGGCCGGCTATGACGTCCGCCATAGGAATCGTCTTTGTGCCGTAGGCTGCGGCCGCTATGGCCTGCGCCCCGCCCGCAAGGTAAATCTCGTCCACGCCAGATACCTTGGCCGCGTAAAGCACTGCGGCCGTCGCGTTACGCGGAGGCGTCAGGATATAGATTCTGCCGACGCCCGCGGCAACCGCCGGAGCGGCCGTCATTATCACGGAAGACGGATAAGAATATCTCCCGCCCGGCACGTAAAGCGCCGCTGTGCCGACGGGGACGAGCATCTCGGAGACCTCGGCGCCGCCGGCGCGAAAGGTCGGCTGCGAGTTTTTTTTCAAGAGCGCCGCGCGGCTTGCCGCGTACGCGCGCGCGTTCAGAGCCGCCGTCTCGATCGCCCGCCGCAACTCGGGATTGAGTTTCGAGGCCGCCGAATTTATCAGAGCGCGGTTTACGCGCATTTGCCCGGGATGGAGTTTAACTCCATCGAATTTTTTCGTGAGGCGGCAGACGGCGTCGTCGCCTTTAAGTCGCACGTCGCCTATAATGCGTCCGACGATTTTGCGGATGTCCATTGCGCATTATTTTATCAAAAAAAGTTGTCATTGCGAACTCCCGCAGGGAGTGAAGCAATCTCACAATAAGCGAGATTGCTTCG
>JASEHK010000134.1 GCA_030018875.1 Endomicrobiia bacterium
CCGGCGATACGACGGATATGTGACATAAAACGACCCTATGCCGGTGCCCAAAACCGGCCGGGTATTTATCATCTCCCAGCAGGAGAGCCACGTGTAGAGACGAAACTTAAGAGAGTCCGTGCGCGCCATAGTAAACTTATATATCATAAAACCCGCCAGCAACACCACCGCCGAGAGAGTCAGCAGAATCTTCTTCTTCATCCCTTCTTTGTTGAAGTGCGCGAAATATTTTACGCCCAAAAGACAGAAGGCCGCAAACCCCGCGGCGTATCCGAGCCACGCGCCTTTCGAGTAAGTTACGATTGAATTGAATGTAATCATAAGCCAGAGAACGCCCATATACGGCTTGCGGGATTTGATATAAAGCGCGAGAGCCAGGGGGCCGGTTACCGTCAGAAAATCGCCGAAGAAGTTCGGATTTCCGAATGTCGAGAATACTCTGTTGCCGAAGGCCTGGCGCCATATAAACGGATCGAGCCCTACCTCGGGATTAGGCGGAAAAAACTTGCCGTCCAAAAACTGAATTATGCCGTAGAACGCCGACACAAAAGCCGCGTACATAACCCATTTTATGAGTCTGTCCACGGAGCGACGGTCGGCGAACTCCTTCATTATGACCATTGCCAGAGTAAAATATACGACGCGCCTGATAAGTTCGTATCCGCTGGCCCACGGAAACGGCGACCGGAAGTATGAAATCACCGCCGATATCAAAAACATCGTGACCGGCAGCGTGAGAATGTTGTTCTTAACGAAAAACGACCAAGAGTTTTCTTCGAGCAACTTGACGAGAAAAAGCGCGAAGATGGCCGTGCCGCCTATCTGGGCTATGGTTATCTTTATTTGCGCGGAATCGTAAGTTCTGAGATAAAACATTACGGCCACGAGGAACAGGAATACCGGCGTCAGGATGAGTATCAGCCCGCCCAGTGAATTTATAAGACCGCGCGAAGGCGCTTCACGGGAGTTCATTTTGGGCGGAGCGGATGATTTCATTTCATTTGGCGCGTTCATAATTTTTTCCTCACCGAGACGATATGGCTTGAGCCCAGGTCGCCGCGCGGTTGCCATGCATAGTCAAAATATAATCCGTCAAGTTTAAGTCCGAAGCCCGCCGATACGCGAGACAGAACAAAATCTCCCGTGTCGTACTCCTTGAAAGGATGTCTGAATCCAAACCTGATGTCGAATGTCCGTCCCACCGGTATCTCCGCGCCCAGCTTTCCCTCTGCGAAACCTTGCATGTCGGACTCGGCCTCGACGGCTACGGCCGCGCCGGGGTTTTTGGCGAGTATGGAAATATACGCGCTCGTCGGGAGCGCATAGCCGGCGGGCGCGAACGACGCGCCCACGTTGCGAGCGCCAAGGCAGAACAGCGAGTTGGCGTTAACCATCTCCATCAAAGCAACATCGGCCGCCGCGCCGGAATTTGATTCCGAATAAAGTTTTTCTGCGATGACCTTCCCTGAAACTCCGAAGTAGGTCGTGTCCTGAACGCGCGCGGAATAAAAACCGCCGACGGCGGACGAGTAAGTCGTGAAACCTCCCGCGTCGGTGAATAGATAACTCCCGGGCGAAGCCGGCGCCAACGTGCGCTCGTGCGAAGACGTCATAAGATTCATCGTGAATCCGACGGCGGAGCCGCCTTGGCGGAAATCCCGCAAAACTCCCGCCGCCGCGAAATCCACCGCCGCGCCGTCGAAACGGCTCGCGCCGGCGAAGGCGAACTCGCGTGACTTGGTAAGCGCGGCCAGCGACGGGTTCTGCGCGACGCCCAGAGGTTCGGGCGCGAAAGACGAACTGATTTCGCCCATGGCTATATGGCGCGGCGAAACCGCGGATCTTAAAAACCGGAAGACGGCCGTCTCGGCTGCCGACGACGAAGCGCCGAGGCAGAACAACGCGGCCGTAACGAATGCCGCTGCCCGCGCGACGCGCTCGTAATGTCCGCGAAAAAATATCATGCCCGGCACATATCTTTCAAAGATTCGAGTTTTTTCAGGGCCGCTCCCGTGTCTATCGAGTCCTCAGAGAGTTTCACGCCATCTTTCAAGTCGCGGGCCGCGGAAGCGGCGACGAGAGCCGCGGCGGCGTTGGCAAGGACAATGTCCCTCGGCGGACCGATTTGGCCTTTGAGCACAGAAAGTATTATCGCGGCGTTTTCGTCGGCGTCGCCGCCTTTTATGTCTTCCGGTCGGGCGCGTTTAAGTCCGAAGTCCTCGGGATTGACTCTGTAAGTGCGAACGCCGCCGCCGGAAAGCTCAGATACTCTGGTCGCTCCGGTTATCGAAATCTCGTCGGTGGAGTCCATACCGTGCACGACGAAGGCCCTCTTGGCGCCGAGTTTGCCCAGCACAAGCGCGAGCTTCTCGGTAAGTTCCGGAGAATAAACACCGAGCACCTGAGCGTTAGCGCCGGCGGGATTTGTCAGCGGCCCGAGGATATTGAAGATGGTCCGCACGCCTATCTGCTTTCTGGGCCCGGCGGCATATTTCATGGCGCCGTGCATCAGAGGAGCGTAAAGAAAACCTATTCCGACCTTGCCCAGACATTCCTCGACCTTCGCCGGCGGGACGTCGAGATTAAGACCCAATTTTTCGAGCACGTCGGCCGAGCCGCAGGACGACGAAACCGCGCGGTTGCCGTGCTTGGCCACTACTATTCCGGCGCCGGCCACGACGAAGGCCGTGGCGGTGGAAACGTTGAATGTCTTGGTCTTGTCGCCGCCGGTTCCGCAGGTGTCCACTATGGTCTCGGCCTCGACGTTTATCTCGTCGCGGTCTATGCCGATGGCGCGCGCCGCGGACGAAACGCGGTTAATTTTTATTTTGACGGCGTAAGAGCGCATCACTCCCGCGCATCCGGATATTTCATCCACCGTCTCACCTTTCATTCGAAGCGCGACGGCGAAGGCGGCTATCTGAGCATCGGTGGCGCCGCCGGTCATTATCTCTTTCATCGCCTCGGCGGCATAATGCTCGGCGAGATCTTTTTTGTCTGCCAGAAGTTGTATGGCTTCTTTTATCATTTACTAATCCTTATTCCGGGAATGGACATCAGAAAATTCCTCAGAAGTTTTTTTCCGCTCTCGGTAAGTATGGATTCGGGATGAAACTGTACTCCTTCCAGACAGGCGCCGCGGCCGGATCCCAAAAAGCCTTTTCTGAGACGAACACCCATAATTTCTCCGTCGGGAGACATCGCCGATATCTCAAAACAGGCGGGCAGGGATTTTTTTTCGATCGCCAAAGAATGATAGCGCGTCGCCGTGAAGGGATTCGGAAGCCCTTTGAATATGGTCTTGCCGTCGTGACGGATGGGCGAGGTCTTGCCGTGCATCAGTTTTTTCGCGCGGATTATCTTTCCGCCGAAGGCGGCCCCTATCGCCTGATGTCCGAGACAAACTCCGAGCAAAGGCACCCGCCCGGCGAATCTCCGCACGGCCTCGACGGAAATACCGGCTTCGGCCGGCGTGCACGGCCCGGGAGAAACCACAATTGCCGACGGGCGCATATTATCTATTTCGCCGACGGCGACGGCGTCATTGCGCACGACCTTTACGCGCGGCGTCATCTCCGAGATATACTGCACGAGATTGTAAACGAAAGAGTCGTAGTTGTCTATGACGAGTATCATATTTACCGACTATTCACAGGCGTCCGGCCAATTCTATTGCCCTGAAAAGCGCCCGCGCCTTATTCTGGGTTTCGCGCTGTTCCTTCGACCCGACGGAATCCGCCACTATCCCCGCGCCGGCCTGAACGTAGGACTTGTGTCCCTTTCTTATTATCGTCCTTATAGTGATGGCCGTGTCCATATTTCCGTCGTATGAAAAATATCCGACCGCGCCGGCGTAGGGGCCGCGCGCCGATTTTTCGAGTTCGTCTATTATCTGCATTGCGCGGACTTTTGGCGCCCCTGTGACAGTGCCGGCCGGAAAACACGCGCGGAACAAATCGAAAGCGTCGGCGCCGGCGTTGAGAGCGCCGGTGACCGTCGAGACCATATGCATAACGTGAGAATATTTTTCTATCCGCATAAGTTCGGATGTTTTTACAGTGCCCGGACGGCAGACTCTCGAGAGATCATTTCTCCCAAGATCGACGAGCATTATGTGCTCGGCGCGTTCCTTGGGGTCGGCGAGAAGTTCCGAGGCAAGCCTCGCGTCTTCCGCCGGATCGGCGGCGCGGGGACGTGTTCCGGCGATGGGTTTCGTCACGGCCAGAGAGCCCTCTTTTCTTACGAGAATCTCGGGGGACGAACCTATGACGAAAAAATCCTTGAAGCGAAAAAAATACATATACGGCGAGGGATTTATCATCCTCAAAGCGCGGTACACATCGAACGGCGCGGCCGTCGAGCGGCTTTCAAAACGCTGCGAGAGCACGACCTGTATGACGTCGCCGGCCATTATGTATTTCTTGGCCCGCGCGACGGCGGCCAGGAATTGTCCGCGGGAAGTGTTCGACACTATCTTCGAGAGGACGCCCGCCCTCGCGGCGCGGGACGGCCTCATGGCGGCGGCGCGGCCTGCCTCTATCTTTCTTATGACGGAGTCTATGCGCCGGCAGACGGAATCGTAGAGTTTTTTCGTCGGACGGCGGCCGTCTCTGAGGTCGGCGCAGGCGACGACTTTTATCGTGTGGAAAAGATGGTCGAATATTATTATCTCGTCGCTGAGAAAAAATATCGAGGCGGGCAGACCCATATCGTCGCGCGGACTCTCCGGAAGTTTTTCGAATTCTCTGAC
>JASEHK010000135.1 GCA_030018875.1 Endomicrobiia bacterium
TGTCATAGAACATATTGCGTTTGTATTACTTAACGACGATGCTTACTATTTTTTTGGGGATATAGACGTATTTGACCATCTTTTTCCCGTCAATGAATTGTTTTATCTTTTCATCAGCCAACACTTTTTCATAGACCGATTTTTCGTCCATATCTGCGGGAATTATCATATGAGCCCTTACCTTTCCGTTTATCTGCACGGCTATTTCGATTTCGTCGTCGGACAAGAGTTTTTCGTCAACATCCGGCCATCGGTCATCATCTTTATTATTATATTTGTCTTTGGCCTCGCCGCGCAGAGTAGCAAGTGTTTCTTGAGCAAAATGCGGCGCGAAAGGGGAAAGTATTATCAAAAGCGATTCGAGCGCCTCGCGCCATACTTCGTCGCCGTCGGACGAATAGGTTGTCATTGCGTTGACGAGTTCCATCATCGAGGAGACGGCCGTATTGAACTGTTTTTCGATTTCGATGTCGCGGGCGACCTTCGCCACCGTGCGCGCAGCGATTTTTTTTAGCATCAGCGATTCTTCCGGCGACGCCGGCCGAGCCGGAGCGTTATCTGATTCGGTCGCTTTTTCGGCCAGGCGCGATACCCGATTCAAGAAACGCCGGATGCCTTCGAGTCCCGAGTCCGACCAGTCCAGTTGATGCGACGGCGGCGCCGCGAACATTATGAAAAGTCTCAGAGCGTCGGCGCCGTATTTTTGAATTATCTCGTCGGGCTCTACGATGTTTCCTTTTGACTTCGACATAGTTTCGCCTTTTAAGGTCACCATGCCCTGGGTAAGCAGTTGCGCGAATGGCTCGTCGGAAGTGACGAGTCCCGCGTCCCTCATAAACTTGTGCCAAAAGCGCGAATAAATAAGATGCATGCAGGCGTGTTCTATCCCGCCGACGTATTGGTCCACGGGGAGAAGCATGGCCGCTTTGTTTTTGTCGAACGGCGACGAAGTGTTTTTGGGGTCGCAGTATCTGGCGTAATACCACGATGAATCCACGAATGTGTCCATCGTGTCGGTCTCTCTACGCGCCGGTCCGCCGCAGTCGGGACATTTCGCTTCCACGAAACTTTTATGGGACGCCAGAGGCGACTCGCCCGAGCCCGTTATGGCGATATCGTCGGGAAGTTTCACGGGGAGGTCTTTTTCGTTGACTCCCTTTATGCCGCATTTGGGACAGTATACTACGGGGATGGGTGTGCCCCAGTAACGTTGGCGCGATATAAGCCAGTCCTTTATACGCCAGTGGACGGCCGCTTTGGCGAGATTCTTTCCGGCAAGTTCTTTGACGATTCTGCGCGCGCCTTCTTTGTTGTCGAGCCCGTCGTAGTCGCCCGAGTTTATCATTTCGCCTTCGGCTTCGTAGGCGCCATCAAGCGATTTGTTTATGCCCGCATTTTTTGGTTTTATGACGGAGCGTATTTCAAGAGAGTATTTTTTTGCGAAATCGAAGTCCCTTTGGTCGTGGGCCGGCACGCACATTATCGCGCCCGTGCCGTAGTCCATCGTAACATAGTCGGATATCCACACGGGAATTTTTTCGCCGTTTACCGGGTTGACGGCGCAAAGGCCGGAAAATACGCCTGTCTTTTCCGTCGGTGATTTTGAATCTTCGTGAGATTTGACCCTTCGCGCGACGGCTTCCGAGGCGTAGTCGGCGATTTTTTTGTCGGCTTCGGCCAGTTTAATGGACAGAGGGTGCTCCGGCGCGACAACCATGAAGGTAGCGCCGAACAGTGTGTCGGGACGCGTGGTGAATATCCTTAAACTCTCGGGCGTTCCGTCAAGAGCGAACTCGACCTCGGCTCCCTCGGAGCGGCCGAGCCAGTTTCTTTGCATCGTCAGGACTTCGTCCGGCCAGTTCTTTTCGAGCGCCTTGTGTCCGTCGAGGAGCGCTTGGGCGTAGTCGGTTATCTTTATGAACCATTGCTCGAGGTCTTTTGTTTCGACTTCCGACGAGCACCGCCAGCACGCCCCCGAAATCACCTGTTCGTTTGCCAGAACAGTGGCGCATTTCGGACACCAGTTGACGGCCGATTGTTTGCGATAGGCAAGTCCTTTGTCGAACATCTTCAAAAAGAACCACTGGTTCCACTTGTAATACTCCGGACGCGAGGTGGCCAGCTCCGAACTCCAATCGTAGGAGATGCCCAGCCGCGCGAGCTGTTTTTTCATGTGCTCTATGTTCGTCTCTGTCCAGAGTCGCGGCGGAATCTTATTTTTTATGGCGGCATTTTCCGCCGGCAGACCGAAAGAGTCCCATCCGATGGGATGAAATACTTCGTAACCTTTGAGACGGAAATATCGCGCGAAGACGTCGCCTATGACATAGTTGCGGACGTGCCCCATGTGTATGCGTCCCGACGGATACGGGAACATAACAAGGATGTAGTATTTTGGTTTTTTCGACGATGGGTCGAAGGTGTGAGCGTTTTGTTCGCGCCAGATTTTCTGGCGTTTCGGCTCGATTTCCTGAGGGTTATACATAATATGTTTTCGACGGGGAATTTAAGAACAAAAACTTTATGTCATTGCGAGGAAAGCCCGTAGGGGCGAATAATCATTCGCCCCTACTTCGCCACCGATAAATCGGGGGCTCGCAATGACATAAAAACTATTTTTTGATTATGTCCTCATAAAGTTCTTTCGTTTGACGCGCGATGGCGCTCCAGCCAAATTTTTCTTCTACCCGCGCCCGTCCGGCTTCGCCGAATTTCCGCGCGAGACGGGCGTCTGTAAGCAGTCGGTTGACCTTGTCGGCGAGTTCTTTCGGACTGCCCGGTTCGATGAAAAATCCAGTTTTGCCGTCGAGGACTATCTCTTTTATCCCGCCGACACGGCTTGCCACGACTGGAACCGTCGTCGCCATCGCTTCGAGATTTATTATGCCGAACGGCTCATATATTGACGGACACATAAATACGGCCGCTCCCGAGTAAATCTCCACGCAGTCTTCCTCGTCTATCATCTTGTTGATGAAAATGATGTTGGATTTAGCGCGGGCGCGGGCCTCGATTTCGGCGAGATATTCTTTCGTGTCGGCGCCGGCCGTGCATATCACTATCTTCGCCGACGGGTCTATCCTGTCGGCGGCGTCTATGAGAACGTCTATGCCTTTTTGTTTTGTGGTGCGTCCAAAAAATAAAACATATTTCTCGGGGATGCCGTATTTTTTTTGCGCCGAACGACTCTCGCGGGGCCGCCATTTTTCGAGGTCCACGCCGTTGTGTATCACTTTTATTTTTTGAGGTTTTACGTCGAAGAATTTCAGTATGTCTTTTTTCATGTCCTCCGAGACGGCAACTACGGCATCGGCCGATTCCACTGCAAGTTTTTCGACCCAGAGCGAAATGTCGTATCCGCGCCCTATCTGTTCTGTTTTCCACGGGCGCAGCGGTTCGAGCGAATGGCACGTCAGAACGAGAGGAATTTTGTAGAGTGTTTTTATGAGGTAGCCCGCGAAAGACGAATACCATGTGTGCGTGTGAACGATGTTGGATGTTACGGGTTCGTCCGCTATGGCGAGGTCGGCGGAGAGCGTGGACAGTACCGACGAGTGCAAGCCGGCCTTTGATTTTTTCAAAAGCTCCCACTCGGGGAAGCCGCGCGCGGCGAGTGTTTTTTCGACGGAGTTCTGGTCGCCGAAAGCGCGCACCTCGACTTCCATTATCTTTGAGAGTTCACGTGAGAGATATTTGACGTGCACCCCGGCCCCTCCATAGACGTAGGGGGGATATTCTCTGGTGACAAAAGTAACTTTCATAATTTGCCTCTGCTTCTTTGATGATGTATTTTAAGCGCTTGCTATAAGTAATTAGCGATTTAGCCGACGGGAGATTCAATCGCCCGAGACAAAATCCGTCATCTTCCACACACCATTTTTCTTGCTGAATGACGCCCTGTAATCAATTGGGCTCCTGACATATTTATTTAACACATAGCCCTCTTCGCCTTGACGGGTTCTAACTTTTAACCAGCCCGCTTTCCCTTTAACCCGCCAGTAATCATACTTGCCATTCCTATCGTCGGCGAATGTAAGTATATCATAGCAAAGTTTTTTAACAACGGGGCCGGAGGCCGACGGAGACGCTCGCAGAAAAACATTGCTACTGACGCATACCACGGATTCAAATCCATCGGCAAAATCTGGAAATCCGGCGAATGTGTACGGAGCATTAAAAGAACCGTCTTTTTCAAAGGCGCCGCCCAGATTAAGTATGTATTCCAATTCGCCCCATATCAGGGATTGCCCGGGTTCTTTATCCAATTTCCATACCTTGATAAAATCATCTGTTCCAGTATTCGGAAATCCAAAACTGAAAGAGATATTTTCATCGGTATGTCGCAGCAAAAATTTCAAATCTTTCCGACGGCAGGCCTGAATAAGTTCATCGCGAAAAGTTTTGAAACTATCATCCTTTTCGCCCTCATCAACAGGGAACACCTTGTATGAGACATCGGATTTTTCTTTGCAAGCGAGCGGACCGCAATTGTCGCCCATTAACAATCGCGGCGCAAAAAGCGCGGACAACAAAACAACTAACAGCAAAATCCTGCTTATCATATCATCCCCCTCTTATTTGTTTTTGCGAGGATTGGTTATGAGATTGTAATATATAAACGAATTTGCGCACAAAGAATAGGGCTCAAAAAAGAAAACTTTGCCGCCAAATTTCAGCACTCTGTGGAATTCACCGGCGACACCGCCGAGTTTCCACGGCAGATGGTGAAGCGCCGCGCCG
>JASEHK010000136.1 GCA_030018875.1 Endomicrobiia bacterium
GGTCGGTCTGGACTCCGACGGGCACGCCATCGAATTTGCCGCAGTTTATGACGGCTTTTTCCGCCGAACCGTCCGCCGCCGCCGTCAAAATCACATGGGACTGCGACCCTTTTTCGACGGGGACTCTTCTGGGTTACGCCCTTGCGCGTTCGTCGTCCGCCGTCGGCGGTTATTCCATAATCGCTTCGACAATTATTCTTGGCCCCGCGACATTCTATTACTCTGACGCCCTCGCCGACGGCTCGACTGCTTTCTACAGGATCGCCGCCATCTCCTCGTCGGGACAATGGTCGGAGTTCTCGGATGCCGTTAAGGCTTCGCCGCCGTCCGTCGGGGAATCGTTGCCGCGATACAATCCCGCCCCCCGGGAAGTTTTCGCTGCGGGCGATTTCATCTGCGATATCGGCAACAGGACGGGCGAGGTCATACTCAAATGGAATGCCGCGTCCAGGGACGCGGTCTACGGCTCGGCGAGCGCATACGTCGTCAAATACGCGACGTTCCCGCTCACCGGCGCCTACACTTTCCATCGCGCTAAAACCGCCGGCGTGGCGCGAGGTCTGCCGTCGGGCGCGGTCGGGCGTCTGGCGACTTTGAACCTCGGCGGAGATTGCCCCGGTTATTACTTCGCTGTCGCCGCGGTCTACGGCTCGTGGCATGTCGTGGGCTTTTCGACTTCCGTTGTGGCAATCGCTCCCAAAGCCTTTGGCGCCAAGGATGGCGGCCTCGTCGTCAAAACGTTGCGTTTCGCGGGTTCCTCGCCGGACTTGCCGAGCGTCGCGGCGATGGAATTTCCGTCGGGCGCGCTTCAACAGGGCGAATATCTCGGAGTCATAAAAAATCTCGGTGAACTCAGACTCGACGCGACGCTTGCGGCCAAGATAGACGCGGCCAATTTGCTCGCCTCGCGGGACGCCAGATTCGGCTATGTCGCGGACAACGAGAATCTCGCGTCGTCGAGCGTTTTCGCCTTCGACCTTTATGATTCGGCGAAAAACGATTACTTCGATCCCGTCGCCGGCAGAAGAACGCGCAAAGACATAACCGTCTCGCTGTCCTACGCGGGGTTGACCTCCGCGCCGGAAGAGTTGAAGGTCGCGCGCCTCAACGAAAAAAACGATTTTTGGCGGGTGCTAAAGGATGTCAAACCCGAGATAGACCGCGTCGCCAAACTCATAAAGTTCAAAACTAAGGAACTCTCGGTCTACGCTCTCTTTCGCGCGCCCGCTCCCGCCGACGACCTTTCGAATGTCGCCGTTTATCCTAACCCCTTCAAGCCGCACGACGGCCTGCGCGAAACGGGCGACTACTCGACGGGAATCAGATTCATCAACCTCACACGGAACGCGGACATCAGGATTTATAACATAGCCGGCGAACTTGTCAGGTACAAAGGGCTTGAAGCCGATGAGGCTGGCGAGTGCGTCTGGGACGCCATAAACGACGACGGGGAGCGCGTAGCGAGCGGCGTTTATATTTTCATCGCGAAAGACGAAAACGTCAAGACCGGCAGAAACAGGTTTATAGGAAAAACGGGAATCGTTAGATAGGAAGTAACAAAGTAAAAGAGTGAAAAGGTGACAGTGTGAGACCACATAAGAATCTTAAGGTCCGGCAAAAAGCAAATGGAAATTACAGAAACTATATATAAACACACTATGGAATTCCCTGTTTTAATGAAAAGCGTTCGTAAAACCCTATCACTTCTTTTCACTTTTGCACTTTTTCACTTTTGCACTTTTTCACTTTCTTACGGCGCCGGCACGACTTCCGCGACTTTCCTTAAACTCGGCGTCGGGGCGAGACCGGTGGGGATGGGCTCGGCCTTCGCGGGTGTGGCCGACGACGTCAACTCCGTCGTATGGAACCCCGCGGGACTCGCCAATGTTGACACGAAAGAGTTTTCGTTTATGCATCTTGAACATTTTCAGGGTGTGCGCTACGACTCGCTGTGCTACGCTCATCCTCGGGAAAAAACGGTCGTCGCATTCGGCTTTGGCTACCTGTATACCGACGATATAACAAGAACTTTCATAGACGACGACGTCTATGCGGGTTTTCGCGCGCAGGGAGATTATCGTCTCGAGGATAGGACATTTTTCGTCGCGGCGGCAAGACGAATCTCCGATGACAAGGCCGTCGGAGCGCTCGTCAGATGGCTTTCGGAAAGGATAGAAGAACACGAAGCGTCGGGGCTCGCCGCCGACGTCGGCTATCTTCATCTCGTGACGGACAGGCTCGCGTTCGGTTTATCCGTCCAGAATATCGGCGGAACGATACGATTCATCGCGGCCGACGAAAAACTTCCGCTGACTTTCCGCGCGGGGTTCGGATATGACGCCGTCGTCGGGAAACTCAAACTCGCGCTTGACTTCGTCAAACCCGTAGATTATCAACTCTCGGTCAATCTCGGCGCCGAGTACAGGGCGCTCGATGCGCTCGCCGTACGGTGCGGCTGGAGTTTCAGGGATTTGTTCAAGGACGATCGGCTCGACGGAACATCCGGCGCGGCTCTGGGAATGGGTCTTTCTTTTTACGATTATTCTCTCGACTATGCCTTTACACCTTACGGAGAACTCGGCTACTCTCACAGAATTTCGCTCGGAGGAAAGTTTTGAAAAAAATAAAAAAAGGGAGAAGGGAGACGGTTTTTAAACCTTCCACCTTCCACCTTCTACCCTTCTTATTATTGCTTTACCTTCTCCCTTTCCCCTTCTCCCCCTTACCCGTTGTTTATGCTACAACTCCTCACACAATCACCATTGACGGCAACCTCGCCGAATGGCGCAAAGACGAGTTGATTTACGACGACTCTCAAAACGACTCGCCGTGGGGCGCGCAAAACGAACTCCACCGATTATACGCGACGTGGGACGGCTCGGCTTTGTACCTCGGCGTATCGGGCGTCCAGAAGGACGGCAACAACCTTATCGTCTACATAGACACATCCCCGCTCGACGGAATCGCGGACGCCTCGCTTCTGAAAGAGCCGGGCAATCCCGCCGGGATGTGGTGGTGGCGCAGGGGGAATAAGTTCGCCCACGGCTTTAGGCCGGATTTCCAATGGCATCTTTACGAGATGAAATTAGAACCCGTCGAGGGCCACGGCTTTTTCCGGCTGCGCTCCGACGATACGACGGCGAATCTCAACGGCTCCGTCGAGCAGAAGGCATCCGGCGGCGGCGCGGGAAATATCGGTTACGCCGAGATAAAGATACCGTGGCAGGTTTTATTCGGGGCCGCCTCTTTCCCATCGGGAGAGGAAATCAGAATCGCGGCGGCCGTCACGGGCGGTATGGACACGCGAGGCACGGGCGACCCCTCCGACGATATTTTCGGCTCGGCGCGCGACACGATACCGGACCAAAAGGCGGGTTTCCCCGGAGTGTGGCACGATTCTTTCACTATAGACACGTGGCTTGCGCTGAATCTTTCGGGGACATCCGACGGACGCTCGAGTGTGCCGCGTTCGCTCGTCGTAACTCCGCAATCTCCGAGTGTAGCGAAGGTTTCGTGGCAGCCGCGCGGAGTCATCGAGAGCAATCTCGACGAATACCGGCTGTATTACGCAAAAGACGGAACCGATGAGCGCTATGTTCGCGTGGCGTCTACCGAGACGTCCGCCGCGCTCGAAGGCCTCGTCGCGGGGGCGACTTATCATTTTTTTCTGAGGGCGGTTTATTCAGGCGTGGGGGAAGGCGGTCGTTCCGAAACGTTGGTCTCGCGCCTGCTGCGCCCGTCGCTGGCGCACTCGGCGCAAAGCGTATTTTGCTTTCCGGGTAAAATCCTCGATGTTGAAGTCGAGTCCTCCGCCGCGCCGTCGGCGGTTGCTTTGCGTTATCTTTTTAACACGGAAAACGTCTATCGCGCGGCGGCGATGAACATCGCCGGCTCCAAGGCCTCATACTCTCTTTGGATGCCTTCGACTCCGACCACGCTAAAATATTATTTTGAAATAACGGACTCGGCCGGCACCCATCTTCTGCCCGTCGCTGCGCCGGCTTTATCGTACGCCGTAAAGATAGAGCCGCGCGGTTCGGCGTACGCGCCGCTGTCGGCGAAAATCTCGACCCTCGACTTCGGAGGCGGAGTCCTGATGGAAATACCGCCGGGTGGACTCGCAACCGCGACAACCATCTATTTCGAGTATTCATCGGCGAACGGAGACCTTTACGGCGACGGCGGGCTCACGGCGCGCGCGTACTACGACTTTTACGCGCTCGACGAACGCGGCAGCCGCGTCGGAGTGGTTTTCGAAAAGCCCGCGGCGATTACGCTCAGATATTTCGACGACGACATCGCCGGCGTCTCCGAATATGCGCTTTCCGTCGGGCGCATAGCCGGCGCAAGAAACGTGGCGCTCAAAGGAACGGTTTCCGCGTCCGAAAATAAAATATCTTTTGTGACGCCCCATCTTTCCCGCTTTGCGATTTTTTCAGGAGAGGCGGCCGTCTCGTCGGTCGCCGGGCCGCTTAAAAAAGTCGTGCGGCCGATATTCAATCCGTCTCTGGGCGAGGTCGTGGAGTTTGACTGCGAGACGCCGGCGAAGATAGAAATATTCGATCTGCGCGGTCGCCTAATCCGTTCTTTCGACGGTAACTTCTGGGACGGCCGCGATTCGCTCGGCTCTAAAACCGCGCCCGGCGTATATCTTTATCGTCTCAGCGCGCCTGTATCGGGAAGAAAGAAGATTTACGGAAGTTGTGTCGTGATTAGATAACCGCGCGGTAATTAATACA
>JASEHK010000137.1 GCA_030018875.1 Endomicrobiia bacterium
TCGGTTTCGACCAGCCCCGACTGTCCTCCCCAACGGGCGCCGAATTACCGCAGGGCTTTTTGCCGTAACTCACATGGTCGCATTACCGCACCCGCCGATTTAAGGATGCTGGGATACTTCGAAACAATCGGTTTCGAATTGGTATCGCGCAGAAAGTGCTGAACCTCTACCTGAAGTACCTGTGGTGTCTTGGCGATATTCCGGAGCCGCCCCATTGGCCAAGCCCGTATAGGTAAAAAAATACCCATCCGGCCTATTGTCGCCGTTCCGTTACAATTCATAGAATACCCGCCGTGCAAAGAAGAATAATGCCCAGAGTCGCTCTGTTGGTCCCCGTGATTTTCAGTCCGCGCGACTCCCGCGAGTCATGGGGGCGCTTCCGTGATATTTTTATGGCGGGGGCGAAACTCGTCACGAGATGCCCTCTTGCGGCCGGCGAAACGATTGTGTTCGACGCGACGCTCTCGGGCGAAAATGTCATAACTTCGGTTCCGGCCAAAGTGGCGTGGGCGCACCGCGAAGGCGCGTATGTCGTTTGCGGTCTGGTAATTTCCGACGGCGCCGCATCCCGCGATATCCTGAAGGCCATAAAAAATCTGCTTGCCTCGCAAAGAGAAGCCCATCTTGCAAAGATACGAACCGGCAAAACCCTGCCCGAGTTTTCCGTTGCGTAATTCATTCACGCCGCCATATTTTATCCTACGATAAAATTACGCTTAAAGGCCGCAACCATTTATGAAAAAAGTGCTTGTTATAGACGATAACGAAGAAACACGCGAACTTCTTTATCTGGGAATGATTCACATCGGCGCCAGGCCGATTCTTGCCTCCGACGGCCGCGAGGGTCTCGAACTTGCCCGCAAAGAATCGCCGGATCTTATCATAACCGATATGGCGATGCCAGTTCAGGACGGCTTCAGCACACTTGCTACGCTAAAAAGTGAGGCGGGATTGTCCAAAATCCCCGTCGTAGTAATCACATCCAAAGGGATAATGGAATCTTTCATAGCGAAAAACCAGTCGATAAAAATCGAGGCGTTTTTCGAAAAGCCGTTTGAGGTGGATGTTTTGCTCGATAAAGTTCAGGAACTTTTGGGGATATGAAGGTTATGCTCAAATGTTGTCTTGCGGTTGTTGCGATGGGGGTGTGCTTTTTGCGTCCCGTTTTTGCCGACGGACAAGAACCCGACATAACTACCGAAACGATGTTTCTGACGGGCGTCGGAAGGTTTTTGGAGGGCGACACGACATCGGCGCTTTCTTTGCTTGAAATCGTTGTCGACAGAAATCCCGCCGACGCCGACAAAAAAAGTTTTTACGTCAAAGTCGCTCTTGAGCGCGTGTCGTCTCTGACCGGCTGGGGCGACTATTCGGGTGCGCTTGCCGCCGCCGCCAACACGATGCGACGCGCTCCCGACGACAAAAGGGTGGCCGAGATTCACGGACGGCTCAAAAACATGGCAGCCGCGAGCGAAAAACTCGCCGTCCCGCGTGACGAGACGGCGGCCAAACCCGTGCCTGCCCCGCCGTCGCCCGACGGCAAAACGCTGTCCGCGCAAGGCCGAACGGTTTCACCGGTTGCGCGGCCGCCACGCGCTTCGGCGGCCGCCGTCCGGCCTTCGGCGCCCTCAATGAGCGTGCCGAAGATTTTATCGCTTGCCGCCGAGGCCATGAAAAAAGGCGAGTTCGCCCGCGCCCAACATCTGGCCGAAGCCGCGCTGATACAGAAGCCCGCCGACAAAACCGCAATCGAAATCTCCGGAAAGGCCGCGGCATCCCTGTCGACGGCGCGCGAGGAGTTTCAGGCCGAACGCGAGCGGCTCATAACTTCGCTGATGACGCTCATAGCCGACCTCAATAAAGAAAACGCCGCGCTCCTGAGGGATTATGCAGTCCTAAAATCCGAGGAGTGGCTCAAAGAAGAGAAACTCCGCCGGATGGAAGCGACCTGGCCGCGCCGCGGCTATTTTTACGGCGGCGTTATGATAGCCACGGCGATGGTTATAGTTTTTGTCGTCGCGGCTTTCGCCAGAACGCGGCCGCGAGGGTCGTCGCAGGGCGCGCCGCGCGACGAAGACGTCAAAGTCGCCGCCGGGGCCGACCCGCTGGAGTATCTGTCGGAAGACGATGAGGAATCGCGGAAGTTCGCCTCGCTGCGGAAGGCCGTCGAGGCCGGGGACGTCGTCGGCGAGGAGGCCTTCGGCCTGTCGGCGGCTTTTCTGTCGTCGGAAAACCGGGCGGTGCGCATAATGGCCTTCAGGTTTATGGTGTCGCGGTATCCCGCGCCGAAAGTCCTTAAAGCCCTTCCGCCGGACATTTGCGATGACCACTGCGATATGGCCGCCGTCCTCCGAGTAATGGCGGAGTCGGATTTGTCGGCCGTCGGGGCAGGCGAGATAGACGCGCTTTCCACTTTGATATTCCGTTATATAGACCACCAAAACCCCGCCGTAAGATTCCCCGCCATGAAAATACTAAGAGGCATAGTCGAATCCGCTCCCGCGTCGCCTCTGTTGAAAAATGTCATAAAGGCCCGCCTTAAAGTCGCGGCGTTTGCCACCTCAACAATAGTCCGCTAAACCCTGCCGTAACAACTTTACGATAAAAGACGTGAATGGATCGCCTTCGGTTACAAGCCATCATAAAATGGAGGTGTATCCGCATAAGGATTATCCGAGGAAGCGCCGCTACCAAAAAACAACTGCATATGTATGGCCAACCTCCGTTTTTAGTCCCTTCTTTTTTAAAAACCGCGCGCGTAAAAAAGGGGGAAAAGGCGAAATGCTCATACATATGCAATAGCTGGACGCCGACGGAGATGGACAATTCGCCCGCTCTCGGCCCGGAGCCGATTCCTTCCGACCCGGGCCGCTTGTCTCTCGTCGAACTTTAATTGCTGCCGGTTCATGCGGCCGCATTCGCGTTCGCAGTATCCCTGCCGGCATATTTGGCGAGTTCCGTGGTCGTGGTGTAAAGAGATTTCGCTGATCCTGGCCGCAGGCTTATGTAGGTGGCGAACTTGTCAATGGCAAAGCCCTCGAGCAACTCATAGACATACTGCCCCGCCACGGACGCGACGGCCTGATTTATGATAATTCCCTGCGCATCGGCGGTCGCGGCCTGGGCGCAAGAGACGCCTTTTTTCTTGATTCGCGTGTCTACCAGTTCCGGATGCACCCGGCTGGGCAGGGGTAGAGCCGCCAGCGCGCCCAAGGATTGACCCAGTCTCAGCATCTTCTTGGTCAGCGGGGCGCTCGTCCCGAGCAAAACCTGGCCGCAATCGCGTTCGTTGCCGCAATCAAGCCACGATGTCCGCTCGCAACAGCTTAGAGATTCCGCGATGGCTTTCCTCGCATAGGCATTATCAACCGCGCCTATGACAAGGGTTATATTCTCTCTGGCCGCTCGCGAAAGCCATCTGCTTTTCTGTGCGAGCATCTCGGATATGACTTCTATCTCAATGCCGTATGCCCGGGAAAATCTGCGGGCCAATGCTTCCGCCTTGTTGACCCCCAACTCCGCCGCGCAGAAGTTCTGCCTGCCTACGTTCTTGTCCTCTACGGCGTCGAAATCGGCCAAGGTAAGACCGATCTCGCGGCCGTGGCGTTTGTAATGGTATAACAGCCTTGAAACCGTCTGCGCCATATATCCGCCGGTCCCGCCGCATCCGATAACGACTATGCGACCTATCCGCGGCGGCGTAAACTCGAGCCGCTTTTCAAATGTTAAATTATTGACGTTCATCGTTTGCCCTCCAATTCCAAATCTTTGATTGATGAGTGCGCGCCGAAAGGCAGGACTTCTTCCCGGACATCGTCCACTATATCATCCGCCTCGGGTCCGAAGACCTGCCCTGGCGCGAGCCCGCTCATGTGTCCGTATATCCCGACGCGAAATACCGCCTCGGGATATTCCTGTTTCGAATCTATCACGCCGTATATCCGGAACCCCTTTTCATCTTCGTCGTCTATCGAAGAGAAAAACGCCCCGAGACCGGGATGGGTATGTATTTCGCAAACCACCCCCGAAGTCGCCGCGCCGGTGTATTTAACGGAACCCGCGGTCGTTTCTTGTTTGGGCATAATAAGATTATATGCCCCACCATCCCATATTATCTGAAAAACATCTCTTCGGCAACGTTGCGCGAAACCGCTATTATGTTCTCAAGCAGTTCCTTGGGAATGTGCCCGTTCTTTAAAACCAGCAATTCCCGGGTAATATCAAGCCCGCGAATATCTCCCTGTGACACAAGTGTCATGGCTTTCATATGCTCGTTTTCGGATTCCACGAAAACACCGTTCCCGGCCACAATATACTCGTAACCGCACAACGGCCTTATTGCCGTCGAAATGTTTTCGCCGTCGAGAGCCCTGTAAGAATATACGTTTTTGAACATCAATCGTCCTCCGAGATCATCGAGCGGTCCCCGAAATCTTTTAATGCTTCGATAAGTTCCGAAACGTTTCGCAATCCGAAAGGATTGAGATTGGCCGCGGGAAACTCCCGGGCGCCGGAATCGCCGAGATTCTGAAGAAGCGTTATGACATTGCCGTGCCCCTTACACTTGTCCGTCGAGAGATCCTCGTTGAAAATACTCTCAAAAAACGCATTCGCCGCAGCGGACATCGTATCGACACGGCACTTCGGAAACTTTGCGGTTCCCTGACAGATATTTCCGTTGGAATACACATTTGGGAGGGGCGCGTGCGCCAGCC
>JASEHK010000138.1 GCA_030018875.1 Endomicrobiia bacterium
CATTGCGGTCATTTATCAGATCATAAATTTCATTAAATTCATCATAGCGCTTAAAGAAACGCTCGCCGACACACGGGTCTGGCAATGGAACGACTCGCTTGCCGCCCTTCACCGAGACAATCCGGTTTTGGCCTCTTCCCGCGGGACGGTCTCGCGCGCCCGCTGGACGAGTTACGCGGCACACTCGACTTTCTTGCCGCAGTTTTGGGCATCGGCATCGGCTTTACGGCGCGCTTCGGAGGGTGTCGAGACCGATTCGTATTCATTAGGCATATCGGGCTCACTGTCTCTTTTCGAGGGTTTCGCAGGCGTGCGGACCCTCGCTTTGCGAAAGACCGATCTGAGCATCGCCGAGATAAAATACCGTCGAGACGTTTCCGACGCCGTGTACGGGATGCGGAGCGCCTTCGTGGGTCTTCTGTGGGCACAGGAGCAACTCTCCCTTTCGCGCGAGATATTAGAGCGTCGCGCCAAAAACTCCGAACTCGTTCGCCTGAAATATGAGGCCGGCCGCGAAGACAAGGGCTCTTATCTGAGGGTCGAGGCCGACCGTGGTCAGGCCGAGATTGAAGTCCGTCGCGCCGAGCGATATCTCGCGACGGCCGCGAGATCATTTTTGACTCAGCTCGGACTCGACGCTTCCGCGGCAAAAAAGCCCCAGACCGTCGGAGGATTCACGCTGGATATTTACGACCCGAATCCCGCGGCGCCGGATTTTGCCGCGCTCGCCTCGTCCACGCCGGAATATCTGGAATCCAAGAAGCGTTTGGATGCCGCGCGCCTCGAAAGGGGAATATCTCACAGCCGTTTCTGGCCCGATGTTTCGGCGGCGGTTTCCGTCGGAAGGAGCGGCGAGGCATTTCCACCCGAAGATGAGGCGCGTTCGGCGTCCGTCAATCTTTCGTGGAGATTTTTTTCGGGCGGCGCCGACCTCTTTAATACTCTTGCCGCCCGCGACAATGTTCTCGTGCGCGAAGCCGATTTTAAAGCCGCCTTTCTTGATGCCGCTCTTTCACTTGAAAGCGCCTGGAGCGATTATATAGACGCGATGGAAAGCGTTGTCGTGCGGGAAAAGTATCTCGACGCTTCCCGCTCCCAATCGGAGATAGTTTCCGCGAGATACCTGAACGGCTTGGTCACATATCAGGAGTGGTATCAGGTCGAAAACGATTTTATAAATTCAAAAAAGTTTTACCTGCTCGCCAAGAGAGAAGCGGGTTTGAAAGAGGCCTACTGGAAAAAAGCGCTCGGTCTGGCCGAATAAAGGGGAGTATATGACTAAAAAGAAAAAAATAATCGTCATAATCTTGGCGGTGTGCGCGGCTATTATTCTTGCGGCGACGTTTTTTATTTCCAAGTCAAAAACGGCCCGCGCGGCGCGTCAAACCTCTATGATAAAAGTAAGAAGAGGGGATATTTCCATCCGCATCCGCTTGACGGGTTCGGTTCAACCCAGAAACCGCCTTGAAATAAAACCGCAGGTGGCTGGCAGAATAGAAAGTATACTCCTCGTCGAGGGCGACCGAGTTTACAAAGGACAGACGTTGGCGTGGATGTCTTCTTCGGACCGCGCCGCCCTTTTGGACGTCGCCCGCGCCAAGGGCGACGATGAAGTCAAAAAATGGGAGGATACTTACATGCCCGCGCCCGTAATATCGCCTCTCGACGGATTTATCATCGCCAGAAACAAGGAGCCCGGTCAGGCCGTGTCGCTGTCGGATATTATTCTGGTCATGGCCGATAAACTCATTGTGCGCGCCGACGTTGACGAAACCGATTTGGCGCACATGCAAAAAGGCAAAAGAGTGAACGTAACTCTGGACGCTTATCCCGACGATCCATTCCGAGGCGTTATAGAGCACATAGCCTACGAGTCGCGCCTCGTCAACAACGTGACGGTTTACGAGGTCAGGATAAATCCGGTTTCACCGCCCAAAAACTTCCGCGCCGGAATGACGGCCAATATAGAACTTGTGGCCGCATCAAGCCGCGACACACTTCTGGCGCCTCTCGACGCCGTAATCGAGCGGCGCGGCAGAAAGTCGGTGCGCAGGGTGTCGGCCTCGGGCAATAAAGCCGCGGACGTCGCCGTCGAAACGGGAATCACCGACGGAAGAAATATAGAGATAATATCCGGCCTCAACGAAGGCGATACAATATTAGCCGGCGGCGTTCCGGCATTTGGTTCTTCCGGCAGGAGTTCCAATTCGTCCCGCTCGAACTCCGGCTCTCCGTCGGGAGCGATGCGTTTCGTGGGCCGCTGATAAAGGCCGCCAGAAAGGTAGAGGGGTAGAAAGGCAGAACGTCTAAATATGAAAGTCATAGAAATAAAAAACATAACCAAGACATACAAAATAGGCCATATTGACGTTCCGGTTCTGCGCGGCGTGTCTTTTGCCGTCGAGGATGGAGAATTCGTGGCCATAATGGGACACTCCGGCTCAGGCAAGTCCACACTTCTTAATCTTCTGGGTCTGCTTGACCGCCCTACTTCCGGCGAATATTTTCTGGCCTCAAGGGAAATCTCGACTCTTTCCGACGATGAACTGGCTTTTTTGAGGAACAGATTCGTCGGATTCGTTTTTCAGAGTTTTAATCTGTTGTCGCGCTTGAGCGCCTTGGAAAACGTGATGTTGCCGCGGATTTATTCCGGCGACAAACCCGATTCGAACCAAGCCGACGCGCTTCTTGAACATGTCGGGCTGGCCGACCGCAAGACCCATAAACCGTCGGAACTCTCCGGCGGACAGCAACAGAGAGTCGCCATCGCGCGCGCTCTTGTAACTGACCCGCTCTTGATTCTCGCCGACGAGCCGACCGGCAATCTGGACTCAAAATCCGCAGGGGAGATAATCCGCGCGCTCAAAGACCTTAACGCCGCCGGCATAACGATAGTGATGGTTACGCACGAATCCGATGTCGCCGCGGCCGCATCAAGGATAATAAAACTCCATGACGGACTTATAGTTTCCGACGAGAAACAAACATCCGCCGCCCTTGGGCGCTCCGCCGCCTCGGCGCCTGCGCGAGTATTTAATCATATCGAGCGGCGGGGTCTTACTTTCGATAAAATAAAAAATTATACGTCAGAGGCCTTTCGCTCGCTTTTCGCGAACAAGACACGCTCGATGCTTTCCATTCTCGGAGTTCTCATAGGCGTGGCCAGCGTCATAGCGATGCTGGCTCTCGGCACGGGAGCGCAGGAAGACGTCAAAAAGAGAATAGCGTCCCTGGGATCGAATCTTCTAATGGTACGAGCGTCGTCTCCGAGGACGGGCGGGGTTTCTCTGGATACAGGGAGCGCCTTAAAGTTCAATCTCGACGACGTGCGCGAGATATCTTCCTTAAAAAGCGTGGCGCGGGTCGCGCCTTATATATCGGGACGCGGACAGATTGTTTACGGCAACAAAAACTGGAATACGCGCGTGGAAGGCACCACTCCCGCCTTCGCCGAAATAAGAAACTCTCAAAGCGAGCGCGGACGATTTTTTACCGAGAGGGAAGTCATCACCCGGGCTAAGGTTGCGCTCGTGGGCAAGACCGTCGCAAAGGAACTCTTCGGCGACCGCGACCCTCTGGGAGAGTTCATTAAAATCAGAAGAGTGGATTTTCAAGTTATAGGAATGCTCCCCGAAAAAGGCTCCAGCGGCTGGCGCGACGAAGACGACAGAGTTATCATCCCGATAAATACCGCGATGTACAGGCTGCTCGGCCGCGGGGAAGTTGACTCGCTCGACGTTCAGGTGGATACGGCCGAAGAAATGGAAGGTGTCTCCGCGGCCATCAAGCGGACCGTGGCCACCTTACACCGGCTGCCAGCCGCGCGCGGCGACGCGATAGATGTAAGAAACATGGCCGACATTCAGCAGACGATAACGGCCACCACCAAGACCTTTACCTGGCTCCTCGGCTCCATATCTTTCGTGAGCCTTCTCGTCGGTGGAATAGGCATAATGAACATAATGCTCGTCTCCGTCACCGAGCGCACCCGCGAGATAGGACTGCGCAAGGCCGTCGGCGCGGCCGGGATAGACATTATGTTCCAGTTCGTGGTCGAGGCCGTCGCCGTATGCGTGGCCGGAGGCGTAGTCGGGATTGTCGTCGGCGCCGCCGCCTCCAAGGCCATATCCGCCCTCGCGGGGTGGCCGACGATAATCTCGCTTTCAAGCGTGGCGCTCGCTTTCTTTTTTTCCGTCGCCGTCGGCGCCGTCTTCGGAATCTGGCCCGCAAAAAAAGCCTCGGAACTCAACCCCATCGAAGCTCTTCGTTACGAATAAATCGTCACAATCTCCGTCGAAGATTTGATATAATGAGACCATTGAAAAACCCTTGTTATCTCATTCCCGCAAAAGCGAGAATCCATTGCTGACGGGAACTCTGGATTCCCGATTATCCCGCCAAGGCGGGACGGGAATGACAAAATGGTCAAAAAAATAGGTTTTTCAATAGTCGTATAGTAAAATTATGAAAACGTTCCTGATTTTCGCCGCAACGGCTCTATTGTCTTCTTACATCGCCGACAAAGAAAAAACGCGCATCGCCGTAAAAAAAGGCGCAAAAATGTTTTTTCAACTTTTGCCCCGCGTGCTCAATACCCTTGCCGCG
>JASEHK010000139.1:0-728 GCA_030018875.1 Endomicrobiia bacterium
CCGTAAGTCGGGAGTGGAGGCATTACTTCCCACTTCCGACTTCCCACTTCCCACTTCCGACTCCCGACTTACGGCTTTTTTACGATTCACGATTAGTTTTTCCAAATACTTCCCCGTATCAGAGGATGGATTTTTCGCGACAGATTCCGGCGTTCCCTCGGCGACGATGCGTCCGCCGGCATCGCCTCCATGAGGCCCCAGGTCAATTATATGGTCGGCGGTTTTGACGACTTCAAGATTATGTTCGATAACCACGACGGTATTGCCTTTATCCACGAGAGAATGTAAAACGCCGAGCAGTTTTTCGACGTCGGCGAAGTGAAGTCCGGTCGTCGGCTCGTCGAGAATATAGAGCGTTCTGCCCGTGTCGCGGCGGGACAGTTCCGAGGACAGTTTGACTCTTTGCGCCTCGCCGCCCGAAAGCGTTGTGGCGGCCTGGCCGAGTTTGATGTAACCCAGTCCCACGTCGTTGAGCGTGGACAAAATCCTTGCGACGCGCGGAATGTTTTGGAAATATACGGCCGCCTCCTCGACGGTCATGCCCAGAACCTCGGCGATGTTCTTTCCTTTATATTTTATTTCAAGCGTCTCGGGATTGAAGCGCGCGCCGCGGCACTCGTCGCAATGCACGTAAACGTCGGGCAGAAACTGCATCTGGATTTTTATCACGCCGTCGCCGGAGCAATTCTCGCACCGCCCGCCGGAAACGTTGAATGAAAACCTGCCAG
>JASEHK010000139.1:738-2909 GCA_030018875.1 Endomicrobiia bacterium
TTTTTGGATTCCTGAGTCATCGAAAAAAGCGCCCTTATGTGGTCGAACGCGCCCGTGTAAGTGACGGGGTTCGAGCGCGGTGTGCGACCGATGGGCGATTGGTCTATAACGATGATTTTGTCGAAGACACCGGAGTTTTTTATTTCTTTGTGCGCGCCGGGTTCATCTTTGGCGCCGTGGATTTTTTTTGCCAGCGCCTTGTAAAGTATTTCGTGCACGAGGGTGGATTTGCCCGAGCCCGAGACGCCCGTCACGCAAACGAAAGTTCCGACGGGGATTTTGACGTTTATGTTTTTGAGGTTAAATTGTTTCGCGCCGACTATCTCGATAATCTCTTTCACCTTGCGACGGCGCGCGAAAACGGGAATTTCGAGTTCGCCGTTGAGGTATTTGGCCGTCAGAGAGCGGCGGGATTTTAATATTTCGGCGGGAGTTCCTTCGGCCACTATCTCGCCGCCGTGCGCCCCCGCGCCGGGGCCAAGATCTATTATGTGGTCGGCGGCTCGGATGGTTTCTTCGTCGTGCTCCACGACGATAAGAGTATTGCCCAGGTCGCGAAGTTTTTTGAGCGTGGTCAGAAGTTTTTCGTTGTCTCTTTGGTGTAGCCCGATGCTCGGCTCGTCGAGCACGTAAAGCACGCCGGTCAGGCGCGAACCGATTTGTGTCGCCAGAGAAATTCTCTGCGCCTCGCCGCCGGCAAGGGTCTGCGTGGGGCGGTCGAGCGTGAGATAATCAAGTCCGACATTCGAGAGGAACTCAAGCCGCGAGCGGATTTCTTTCAGCACGTTTTTGGCGATGACTTTTTCGGTTTCGGTGAGGGCGAGCCCGTCGAAAAACTTTCTCATCGAGGCTATGGAAAACGCCGAAACCTCGGATATGTTTTCGCCGCCGATGAAAATCGAGAGCGCATCTTTTTTCAGGCGCCGCCCCGAGCAAGCCGGGCACACGCGCGTGCGCATGTATTTCTTCTGAATCTCTTCCTTGACGTATTCGGACTCGGTCTCGGAGTATCTGCGTTTGAGGTTATTGGCGACTCCCTCAAAGACCCCGTCGCCGTAAAGAAATATTTTTTTATGCTCGGTTTTGAAGCGCGACCACGGAACGTCCGTCGGGATGCCGTTTCGCTCGGCGACTTCTTCGAGGATTTCGTTGTAGTAACCCTTCCATGCGCCTTTCCATCGGTGGGTCCTGGTGGTTATCGGGTCGGACCAGGGGGTTATCACGCCGTCGCGGATGGAGCGCGAAGGGTCGGGCGCTACGAGCGTTTCGTCTATCTCGGTTTTTTCTCCGAGACCCGCGCATTCGGGGCACGCCCCGAAAGGCGAATTGAAAGAAAACATCCGCGGCTCTATGTCTCCGACGGAAATACCGCATTCGATACAGGAGTTTTTCTGCGAATAGACAACGCTCACGGCCGGTTTTTTGCGGCGCGGCGTCTTCGACGCCGAAGCGTCAGCCGCCGCGTCAACTGCAAGTATCTCGACAAGACCGCCGGATTCCTTAAGCGCCGTCTCGACGGAATCGGCGATTCTGTCGCGCGAAGTTTCGCCGACCGTCACACGGTCTATCGAGACGGAAATAGTATGCTTCTTGTAGCGCGAAAGTTTTATTTTGTCGTCGAGCGAGAGGAGTTTGCCGTCAACCATCACCCTGGCGTAACCGGATTTGGCCAGACGCTTGAAGAGTTCTTCGTAGGTGCCGATTCTGCCGCGCACGAGAGGAGCGAGTATGTGCAGCCTTGAGCCGGAAGGCCGCCCGAGAATAATTTTTATTATTTCCGACGAGGAAGCCTTGGTTATGGGCTTGCCGCAATTGGGACAGTGCGGCCGTCCCACTCTGGCAAAAAGAAGCCTCATGTAATCGTAAATCTCGGTTACGGTGCCGACCGTCGAGCGCGGATTGTGAGACGGCGCGCGTTGCTCTATGGCTATCGCGGGGGAGAGTCCCTCTATCGTCTCGACGTCGGGCTTCTCCATCAACTCGAGAAATTGCCGCGCGTATGCCGAGAGTGATTCGACGTAGCGCCGCTGTCCCTCGGCGTAAATCGTGTCGAATGCCAGAGACGACTTGCCCGAGCCGGAAAGCCCCGTTATGACGACTAATTTATTTTTGGGGATTTCTATGTCGAGGTCTTTGAGATTATGTTCGCGGGCTCCGCGTATGATTATTTT
>JASEHK010000139.1:2919-4570 GCA_030018875.1 Endomicrobiia bacterium
ATAAATTTTACATTGTCATTGCGAGGAGGGAACGAAGTAACCGACGAAGCAATCTCGCCGACGAGATTGCCGCGCCCCGATGTCCATCGGGGCTCGCAATGACAGAAAGGTAAGAACGCAAGATTATACAAAATGCCGCCCTTTTGATATAATTGTTTTTGAAAATAAAAATCGCGCATGAAACTTGAAAAACTCGACTCTTCCGACGTAGCCGAAGTTTACGAAATAGAAAAAATCTCTTTCACCGAGCCGCATTCATTGGCCTCGATAGCAGCGGCCATAATGAACCCGGCCTGCGAGTTTTGGGTTCTGCGCGACGAAGTTTCCGACGGACAGGAAGGCGAACCCGCGAAAAAACGCATAGCCGGATTTGTGGAGTTCTGGCTGATGTACGACGAGGCGCACGTGGTGGACATCGCGGTGCGTCCCGAATACAGACGCCGCGGTCTCGGCCGACGCCTTATGAATTTCCTTATCGAAAAATCCCGCGACGGCGGGGCGAAAAAAATATTTCTCGAAGTGCGCCCGTCGAACGCGACCGCGATGACGCTTTACGGACAAGCCGGCTTTGTCGAGGCGGGGAAGCGCGTGAAATATTACAAAGACGAGGATGCTTTGATAATGACGAGGGATTTATGATTTTCTACGCCGGAAAATTCCGGGCAAGGGCGATTATCGCGGCGGGCGCGGCGGCGGTCGCGGCGTTTGCCGCTCCGACGACGGCCTCGTCGAGCAAACAGAAAAGCAACGCCCCGTCATACCTCGAATATATAGCGGCGCGGGTGCTTATAGACGAGGGGCGCCTCGCGCAGGCGGCGGCCGCTCTCGAAAAAGTAATAGTATCCGACCCTGACGCGGCGACGGCCTACCGCGATCTGGCGGAAACATATCTCAAGATGGGCGACGGCGAAAAGGCTATGGCAATGGCCGACGAAATAGCCCGTCGCTTCGACGACAAAGAAACCGTCAGGTTTCTGGCCACGCTGTACTTTTACACTTTCTCGCACAAGCGCGCGGCCTATTATTTCGAAAAGGTTCTTGAAGACGATCCCGACGACGAGGACGCGATGACATTTCTGGCCAATTATTACTCGACGGTAAAACCCGACGAGGCGATAAAATACCTCGACAGACTCTCCGATAGAAATCCGCACGACGCCGCCGTATTTGCGCGCCTGGCCGCGGTGTATGAAAAGCTCAAAATCTACGACGCCGCTATAGGCCATTACCGCAAATCCATGGAGTTGGATCCCGAGTTTAAGGAAGCGCATCTGGCTCTGTCGAGAATTTACGAAGTGCTGCGCGATACCCGCGCGGCCATAGGGGAGTACGGCGCGTATCTCGAAGCCGACCCCCGAAATACCGCCGTGCTGGCCTACCTCGGCGCTCTTTATTTCGCGGCGGGGGAACTCGACAAAGCCGGGGACACCTTCGAACGGCTCGTCGAGATATCAACGGCGGACGCGGCGGCGCATATGTGGCTGGGCGCAGTCGCGTCGGAAAAGGGCGAACTCGCCAAGGCCGTCCGCCATTTCGAGCGGGCCGCGGCGGCGGAGCCGTCGCCTGCGGTATATCAATACCTCACAGAGTTGCACATCCGCCGCAAAGACTTCGCCTCGGCCCGCCGCTCCGTCGAGGAGGCCGCGAGAAT
>JASEHK010000013.1:0-4560 GCA_030018875.1 Endomicrobiia bacterium
CACGCGTCCAGCACCACTTTTTTATGTGAGGCACATTTTGTCTTAAGCATACGGCATAATAGCGCCTTTGGGAATAGAAAAGTGGTGCTGGATACAAAATCCGGAGTACAGGCGCGCGGAAAGGCCGACAAAAAATCAGGGTGGTTTCAAAATGAATCTGGCGACGCTCATAAAACACCGACTTTACACATACGCCGAGTTCGCGAGGTATGTTTTCTCGAGAGTAACAGGGCGCCCCGCCGCCAGCAGGGAAAATAATTATTGGGGCTATATCGCCTCTCTGACCGAGCATAGAAAAAAGAAATGCCCCCATACGGCTCTTCGCAAGGTTTCAGCGACGAAGTTCTACTGCGAGAAGTGCGGAGCCGAAGTCCGATATATCCGCGAAGAACTCTCCATAGCGGCAGAGATCACGACCGTTCTTCTGGCCGCCGCGCTTGTGTATAAACTCTTCAAAAAACCGCGTTCCACAACACGATAGAATCCCGCCGTTTTTAAGACCCTCGTCAACTTGACAAGCCCTGCGCTATTTTGTACACTTATCGCGTAAGTGTGGTGAAAAGTGGTGGAAAGTGTTGAAACATCTGATTCCCCCGCCCGGGAGACGCGCTAATATGTACGTCGGATTTTTCCTGCATGCCGTAGATAAAAAGAAACGCATATTCATACCCTACCGTTTCCGTTCGGGCAAAAACAATTACGTAATATCTCGCGGTCTGGAGAAGTGTCTCTGGCTTTTTGATTCCGTTACATGGTCTGAGATACTCGGCAAGTTCGAAACTCTTTCCTGGCGGGACAAATCGAAACAGAGGGCATTCAAGAGAATGCTTTTGGCCGGCGCCGTCGAGTGCGGCATAGACGTCCAGGGCCGGCTTATAATTCCGTCTCACTTGAGAGAGTACGCGGGTATCAGGAAAGAGTCCGCCGTAATAGGCATGGGTGATCGCATAGAAATATGGGACGGCGCCATCTGGAAGAAATATTCCACAGGCTTCGGCGAAAAGGCCTTCGGAATGCTGGCCGATAAACTGGATATATAGATGACGCACGTTCCGGTTCTGGTCGAGGAAATCGTAAGTATCATTAATCCGGCTGCCGGCGGATTCTATATTGATGCGACGCTCGGTCTTGGCGGGCACTCAAGGGCGATACTCTCAAAGCAACCCGGCGCAAAGGTCGTCGGAATGGACATAAATCCCGCGGCCATCGCCGGCGCCGTGGAAAACTTAAAGGATTTCGGCGGACGCCTTGAAGCTGTCTATGGGAATTACAAAGATATACCCTCCGTCGTGGCGCGCTTCGGTCCGGCAGACGGCATCATTGCCGATCTGGGGCTTTCGTCGCTTCAACTCGGCGACGCTGAGCGCGGATTTTCGTTCGACGCTGACGGCCCTCTGGATATGCGTATGTGCCCGACGTCTCCGCGCTCCGCGGCCGATGTCGTAAATAAGTTTCCCGAGGACGAACTCGAAAGGATATTCCGCGAATACGGCGACGAAAGGTTCGCACGCAGAGTCGCCGTGGCTGTCGCGGTCAGAAGGCGGTCGCGGCAATTTTGCGCCGCGAGAGAGTTTTCTTCGTTCGTCGCTTCCATTGTGCCCCGCGTTCGCGGCGGGATCCACCCGGCGACGAGAGTCTTTCAGGCGTTGAGAATATACGTCAATGCCGAGCTTGATAATCTGGACACTTTGCTTAAAGCGATACCTCCGTCGCTGAAACCCGGCGGGCGGGCGGCTATAATAAGTTTTCATTCAAAAGAGGACGGGGCGGTGAAACGCTCTTTCAAGTCCCTCGCGCTCGGAGGCGTAGCGCGGATTTTGACGAAAAAACCGATATCGCCGACGGAAGCCGAAGTAAAATCAAATCCCCGCAGTCGGTCCGCAAAACTGCGGGCCGTCGAAAAACTCTGAGCGACGGACGCGCAAAATATGAAGGAAACATTAATAAGCATATCGGCGATTTTTGTTTTTCTGGGGCTTGTGGTGTGGCAGAATGTGGAGGTGGACAGAAAGCGTTATATATTGAGAGAATATTTCGCGCGCCACGACGATCTCTCGGCCGTAAATCAAAGATATTTTTTTCGTCTCAAAAGTATCAAATCGTCGGAAGCTATGATGCGCTACGCCTCGGAGCGAAAATATAGATTCGCTTCGGCGGCGGATATAATCATCGTCGAATGATGGCAAAAAAAAGATTTTCCGCTATATTCTCGCTGGTCTGCGCCGTGTGCCTTGCGATGGCTGCAAGGCTTTTCATGGTTCAGGTGTGGTCTCCGCCCGACGGTAAGGACGCCTTCGCGCCGAGCGAGACAACCCAGAACGGCCCTCGGGGATCCATATACGACCGTAACGGCGAAGTCCTGGCGATGAGTCGCAAGATGACGGGTATTTTCGTTGACGCGAAACTCGCGCAGGATGCCGGAGGCTCAGCCGTCCTTTACGAAAAGATAAAATCCTTCGCGCCCGTAGGCAGAGACGAACTCGAGCGCATGATCGCCACGAAGCGAAGATATATACCCTTGGACGTCGAGTTTTCCGCCGATGAGGTCCATAAGATACGGGCCATGAAAATTCCCGGGATAGGCCTTGAGGAGCGCGTGCGGCGGGTTTATCCCGAGGGTGATCTCGCCAGGGAAATACTCGGCGTGTGCGGCAGACACGCAAAGACGGGAGCAGAGCTTACGTTCGACTCTCAATTGAGCGGCAGGGCTGTGTTGGTGCGCCGTCAGCGCGACGGCGCCGGCAGAAGTATTCCGGAGGATGTTTATTTCGAGGAACTCGCCAAAGGCTCCGACGTTTATCTGACGATAGACAAGAACATACAATACATCGCCGAGCGCGCCGCGTCCGAAGCCATGGATGCGTCCGGGTCGGAGCGGGTCGTAATAATAGTTCAGAATCCCGCCGACGGAGAAATCCTCGCCGCCGCGACGCGCGAGAAAAAACCGTCGTCGCGGATAGCGCCTATCGCCGAGGTATTCGAACCCGGCTCGACGTTTAAGATATTTACGTATGCGCTTGCAATTTCGGAGGGTGTCATAAAAGAGGACGAACTGATTTTCTGCGAAAACGGAAGTTACAAGATTTACGACAAATATATCGGCGATCATGAAAAAAAGGGCATGCTTACCGTCAGAGAGTCCTTTGCGTTTTCATCGAATATAGCCTGCGCCAAAATATCGCAGCGCCTTGGGCTCGATAAAATCAAGGTTTCCGTCAGAAACTTCGGGTTCGGGACTCCGTCGGGAATAAATCTGCCGGGTGAGGAAAAGGGGCTTATGCCGCCGAAGTGGGATCCGTTCACGACCGCCACCGTATCTTTCGGCCAGGGCATAGGCGTCACTCCGATACAAATCGTCAACGCATATTCGGCCATAGCCAACGGCGGATGGCTTTTGGAGCCGCGCGTGGTAAAAAAAATAGTTTCGGAAAATCCCCGGAGGCAGGTCACGGAAACTCAGCGCAAAGTCGTGCGGCGTGTCGCCGACGATAATACCGTCGAGAATCTCAAGGAGATGCTCGGCGACGTCGTGAGTTACGGCACGGGGAAATACAGCGCCGTGGCCGGCTACACAATAGGCGGCAAGACCGGCACGGCTCAGAAAATAGATTCGGCCACGGGGCGTTATTCCAAGAAATATTATGTCTCGTCCTTCTGCGGTATTATGCCTCTGGACGAACCGCGCCTGACGGTATTCGTTATGGTGGATTCTCCCGTCAAGGGGGATTACTGGGGATCCACCGTTGCGGCTCCGGTTTTCGCGCGTGTGGCGGGAGCAACCGCCGCTTACATGAGAATACCTCCGTCGCCGGCCAGTATCCGGCTTGTTTCGACAAAATGAAACTTTCGAAATTGCTGAAAAACGTTTCGGGAATAACTCTCGCTTCGAGCGATATTCTCAACACCCGTATAACCGGCGTCGAGACGGATTCAAGGAAAATATCCGCCGGTAATCTTTTTGTCGCTTTGAACGGAGCGCATCTTAGGGGGTCTGATTTCGCCCGCGAGGCTTTCTTGAAGGGCGCTGCGGCGGCGCTCGTCGCGCCGTCGGGCATGGAAAATATTAGCGATGGCGGTATCCCCGACGGGAAAATAATTTATGCCCAAGACACCAACGCCGCCCTTGCCGGCATATCGTCCAACTTTTGGGGCAATCCGTCGTCGAAGATGCTCTTGACGGGCGTTACCGGAACAAACGGAAAAACCACCTTCACATATCTCTTCGAAGCCATATCCTCCCGTCTAAAAAAAACCGGCGTCATTGGAACGATAAACAGTCGTTATGGCGGCAAGACATTTCCCTCGTCGAATACGACTCCTTTCGCTCACGAACTGACCGCGCTTTTGGCGGATATGGAGTCCCACGGGGTGGCGACCGTCGTGATGGAGGTTTCCAGCCATTCCCTCTCTCAGCGCCGTGTTGACGGCGTGGAGTTCGACTGTTGCGTTTTTACGAATCTCACGCAGGACCATCTGGATTTTCATCAGGATATGGAGCATTACTTCGAAGCCAAGAAACGGCTATTCGCCCAACTGCTGGAAAAAAGTCCCAAGAAAAAC
>JASEHK010000013.1:4570-16613 GCA_030018875.1 Endomicrobiia bacterium
GTAATCAATATTGACGATGAATGGGGAAAAAGGCTCGCCGAATCCGCGCCTCCGTCGGCGCGTCTGGTAACATGCTCGATGAACGGGCCGGCCGCCGCCCGTATCACGGAGTTGAAGATGAGTCCGCGCGGCGCCTCTTTTACGTGTGAAATATTCGGGCACAAGCACGAGTTCGAAACGCATTTGATAGGAATGTACAATGTGTCGAACGCTTTTCTTGCAGCCACGGCGGCCATATCTTGCGGAATGCCGGCCGCGGAGGTCGGAAATGGACTCTCTTGCGTCAAAAGAATTCCCGGGCGCATGGAAACTATACGGTCGAAAAAAGGCTTCACGGTGGTTGTGGATTATGCCCACACTCCGGATGCTTTGTCGAAGGTAATCAACACTTTGAAGGACATCGGGCCTTCCAGGCTCATAACGGTTTTCGGTTGCGGCGGCGACCGCGACAGAACCAAGCGTCCGCTTATGGGCGCTGCGGCTGTAGCGTCAAGCGATATGGTTGTCGTGACTTCGGATAATCCGCGGACGGAAGATCCGCATAAAATAATACTCGACATAGAGATAGGAATAAAAAAGGCGGGCGCATCCAATTACAGGATAATTATGGACAGAAAGGAAGCCATAGATTTTGCAGTTTCGGCCGCGCGCCCGGGAGACATAGTCCTTTTGGCGGGGAAGGGGCACGAAGAGTATCAGATAATAGGCGAGGATAGGATTCCTTTCAGCGACTACGACACGGCTGTGGCCGCGCTTAAAAATCGGACATGAACACGACGCGCCTGATGGATTTTGTCAAAATAGTCCGCGGCGAATTTATGAGCGGAGATCCGCACGCCTGCTTCGCCGCGGTTTCCGTTGATACGAGGACTCTCGCCTCGGGCGATTGTTTCTTCGCTTTGAGCGGACCCTTTTACGACGGGCACGACTATATCAAAGACGCCGTTTCGAAAAACGCGGCGGCGATAGTTTTTTCCCGTCGTCGGATAACTCTTTCGGACGATAAAATATCGCTGGGGCTGCCCGCGATCATCAAGGTGGAAGACACGCTGCGGGCGCTCGGAGATTACGCCGCTTTCGCAAGGCGGGCTTTTGACGCGCGCGTGGCCGTCGTGGCGGGCTCTAACGGCAAGACGACGGTAAAGAACATGCTCTCCGCGATACTCTCGTCGGACGGCGACACTCATAAAAGCCCCGGCAATTATAACAATCTTGTGGGTCTGCCGCTTTCGATACTCGGCGCCTCCGGCGACGAGAAGTATGTCGTGCTTGAGGCTGGAATATCCGTCAAGGGGGAGATGGCCCGCATGGGCGCTATATCATCGCCTGACATAGTTGTGATGACGAATATAGGTTCCGAGCATTTGGCCGGTTTCACAGATTTGGCCGGAGTATTCAAAGAAGAGATGATTCTGCTGGATTTTTTGAGACCCGGCGGCGTCGCCGTCTTAAATATGGACGACGAGCGTTTGTCCGCGGCGTCGCGAGGCATCAGAAAATCCGTCATACGCTATTGTGCGCGTCCGGAGTCCGTCGCCGACATAACGGCTTCATCCGTGAGTGTTTCGCCCGACGGAGTGAGTTTTAAGTTGGACTATGGCGCCGGCGAGATTTTGGATATTCGTCTGAACATCAACGGAGTATTTAATGTGTCCAACGCTCTTGCAGCGGCCTCCGCGGCCAAGGCCTTCGGCGTGCCTGCCCTGAAAGTTAAAAAGGGACTCGAAAGCTTTACGCCCGTCGAGGGCAGAATGCAAATTCTCAAGTTGCCCAACGGCTGCGTCATAATCAATGACGCTTACAATGCCAATCCCGATTCGATGCGCGCCGCGCTTTGGGCATTCTGCGACTCTTACGCGCAGCGTTCGAAAATACTGATACTCGGCGATATGCTGGAACTCGGAGAATCCGAGACGGCCGAACACGAATCTCTGGCCGATTTCATAATGACGCTTCCTTTCGACGAGGTGTTGCTCGTGGGGGAAAGAATGCGTCTGACCGCGCGTCGCATGAAGATTTTGCACGAAGACGCGCCGGTGAAGCACTTGGCCGACGCCGAGTTTTTAAGCGACGTTCTGCGCGCCCCGAAATACAGCGAGCCGTCGTCGGCGGTTTTCTTCAAGGCATCGCATTCCGTAGGGTTGTCGTCGGTCGCCGCAAAACTTTACGCCGACCGCTCGCGCGAAATATAAATATCCCTTTAAGGAGCCGTGGATGCTATATCATTTGCTGTACGGGCTCAAAAATGTTTTCTCGCCGTTGAATGTTTTTCAGTACATAACATTCCGGGCATTCGGAGCGATATTCACATCCTTCATACTGACCATCATTCTTACACGGTCACTCATATCTTATATGCGGAAGCGCTCCATCGCGCAGCCCATCAGGGCAGACGGCCCGGGCACACACATTGCCAAGAGCGGCACGCCCACTATGGGCGGAATATCCATACTTGTTTCCATGGTCGTTACGACTCTGCTGTGGGCCAGACTCGACAATCGTTTCATAATATGGCTTATCGTCGGCGTTATCTTTCTGGGGATATTGGGTTTTGTGGACGACTACCTGAAGCACTTCAAAAAAAACTCTCTGGGATTGCCGGCGTATCAAAAACTTGCCGGGCAGATGCTTCTGGCCGTTGCCGTGGCTCTGTATCTAAAAGGATATCCGGCGGCGCTGGCCTTCGCCGACAAACTGAATGTACCGTATCTTAAAGACGTCTATCTGAGCCTCGGCGCGTTTTATTCCGCGCTCGTTGTTTTCATAATCCTCGGCGCATCCAACGGTGTCAATCTCACCGACGGGCTCGACGGACTGGCCATAGGAAACCTGATAGTGGCCGCGTTTACCTTTTCCATTTTCGCCTATCTGGCCGGCAATGTGCGTTTCGCGCAGTACCTTAAAATAATATACGTCCCCGGCGCCGGCGAGATCAGTATTTATCTGGCCGCGATGCTCGGCACCGGTCTCGGATTTCTCTGGTATAATTCTCATCCCGCCCAGATATTTATGGGGGACACGGGCTCGCTTTTTTTGGGCGGCGCTCTGGGTATGGCGGCCGTCTTTATCAAACAGGAATTGCTTCTTGTGGTCGTCGGCGGAGTGTTTGTGGCCGAGGTTCTCTCGGTGATACTGCAGGTCCAATATTTCAAAAGGACAGGGAAAAGAATTTTCCGGATGGCGCCGTTGCATCACCATTACGAACTCGCCGGCGTCGCCGAGCCGAAAGTTACGATGAGGTTCATAATAATCGCCATAGCGCTTTCTCTCGTGGCTCTGGCGTCTCTTAAATTGCGCTGACATAAATAATCAGAGATATGAAAATAGGAATAATGGGTTTCGGCGCGACCGGCGCGGCCGTCGCGGATTTTGCTCTGGCTTCGGGCGACGAAGTATTTGTTTCGGAGTCCCGCCCGTCATCGTCTTTTGAGGATATTCTGAAGCGTAGCGGAAATAATATTCGCGCCGAGTTCGGAGGGCACACGAAGAGGCTTCTGGACGCAGACCTGATAGTAAAGAGCCCGGGCATACTGCCCGACGAAAAAATACTTCTCGCGGCGGTCCGACGAGGAATACCCGTGACGGGGGAACTCGATTTCGTTTTTTCCAGAGTGCCGCGTCCTTCCCGCATAGTTGCGATAACCGGAACCAACGGCAAGACCACGGTCACGTCGCTCGTCGGAAAGATTCTTAAAAAACACAATCCGCGGACTTACGTTTGCGGAAACATCGGCGCGCCTCTTGCGTCCGTGGCCGCCGGTATAACCTCTCGGACGACGGTGGTTCTCGAAGTGTCGAGCTATCAGCTTGAGGACGCCAGAACCTTCCGCCCGGATGTGTCCGTGATACTTAACATAACGCCCGACCATCTGGAACACCACGGAAGTTTCAAGGCCTACGTCGAGGCCAAGTCGCGCATATTCAAGAATCAACTTCCGACGGATTATTGCGTTCTCAACCGTGACGACGCCGTATGCGCCGGACTCTCGGACAAAACGCCGGCTAGGGCCGTTTTTTTCAGTATTCGTCGAGTTCTCGCCCGCGGCGCTTATTTTAAAAACGACGTGTTCCGGCTGAATCTCGACGGAGGCCGCGAAAAAATGCGCGTCAATCTTTCGCTTCCCGGCGAACACAACACGTCCAACGCCGTCGCGGCCTTCGCGGCCGCCAGGCTTGCCGGCGCGCCTCTATCCGTCATCAAGGCCGCGGCCGAAGACTTCAAAGGCGTCGAGCATCGCATAGAGTTCGTCGCATCCAAAAAAGGCGTGAGTTACATAAACGATTCCAAGGCCACGAATGTTTCTTCCGTCGAGGTTGCGCTGCGCTCGCTTTCCGACGGGATATGGCTTATTCTGGGCGGACGCGACAAGGGCTCGCCGTATTCTCCTATTTTGCCGCTCATACGCAAAAAGGTCAAGGGGATTTTTCTGATAGGCGAAGCGGCAGGGAAGATATACGAGGAACTATCCGGCGCCGCGCCGATTTTCAAAAGCGGGACTTTGAAGGCCGCCGTCGTCGCGGCTTCGAAAAAGGCCGTCGCGGGCGACACCGTGCTGCTTTCGCCGGCCTGCTCTTCTTACGACCAGTTCGAAAACTTCGAGCGGCGCGGCGAGGCCTTCAAAAAAATAGTAAAAGGGCTTTAGTCGGTGGTATGAAAAAAATTCCTGAGGCCGACACGAAACTTCTGTTGGCCATAGTCGTTCTCGTTTTTTGCGGAGTCATAATGGTTTTATCGGCGAGTATGCCTTCGTCCTTCAAGCGTTTCAATACGCCCTACAGCTTTTTCTTCAAACATCTTATGTGGACAGCCATCGGTTTCGGGGGGCTTTACGCTGCCGTCCACGTGAAGACTTCTTTCATCAGAAAAAACGCGCGATGGTTTTACATAATAATGACGGCGCTCCTCGCCGCCGTCCTGTTTTTTGGGCGCGAAATCAATGGCGCCAGACGATGGTTCGATATGGGATTCACCACATTCCAGCCGTCGGAGGCGATGAAGGTGGCGATGATAATATTTCTCGCCGACTATCTTGACAGAAAAAAAAGCCGCATCCGAACTCCCGTCGGTTTCGCGCGTCTGGCGGCGCTTATCGTCATTCCTCTGGGACTGATACTTGCGCAGCCGGATTTGGGCGGCGTCATCGTGATAATGTGCGTGTCTCTGGTTATGTTTTTCCTGGCTGGGGTCAAGTTCAGGTATCTCGCCGCCGTCGGACTCGTTTGCCTTGCCGCCTCCGCCGCTGCGATAATCGTTACGCCGTACCGTCTGGCCCGCGTAAAAAATTTCGCCGCGACTATTTCTTCTGGCTCTGCCGTTACGAAAACACCGGCCGGACCCGCCGACGTGGAAAGCCAGCAGGGAGCCGCTCTGGCGGCGCTGGCCCGAGGCGGATGGTTCGGCGCCGGTCCCGGCTCAAGCAGGCTGAAAATGTTTTATCTTCCGGAGCCGCACACCGACTTCGTGTTCGCCGTGATAGGCGAGGAATTCGGATATCTTGGCGCCGCGTCCGTCCTGGGATTGTTTTTCCTTTTGTTCACCCGCGGGATTAAGATCGCGGCTTCATCCGACGACGTCTTCGTATCCCTGACCGCCGCCGGCATAACGGTCTATTTTACCGTGCAGGCGCTCTTTCACATAGGTGTGAGCTGCGGGCTGCTGCCGACCAAAGGTCTCACTCTTCCGTTCATATCTTTCGGCGGAAGTTCGCTGATTTTTTCGCTCGCGGCCGCCGGGCTGCTTTTGAATTTTTCGACACGAATGGGGGGTCGCGCCCGATGAGCGCGATATCCGTAATGATAGCCGCCGGCGGCACGGGCGGACATCTCTATCCCGGTATTGCGTTGGCCGAGGAACTTATGTCTCGCGGCTGCAAGGTGAGTTTTGCCGTCAAGAAGAAAGATCTTTCGGAAGCGATTCTCTCCGACGCAAAGATAGATTATGACCGCGTCCCCGCCTATCCTTTGGCGCGCCGGACAAAATATCCGTTTGACCTCGCGGTCTTTGCGGCCGTCAACGTCGCGGGCGTCGTTTCGGCGCTTATGCTCCTGTCGCGCCGCCGTCCGTCGGTAGTCGTCGGTATGGGGGCTTATGTTTCGTTTCCCGTGATAGTTGCCGCCAGGCTTTCGGGAATCCCCGCGCTTATACACGAACAGAACTCGGTTCCCGGTCTTGCGAACAAGGTCTTGTCGGCTATCGTCGGAAAAGTCGCGCTGAGTTTTCCGGACTCCGCGCGTTTCTTTAATTCCGCAAAGACGGTCGTGACCGGAAACCCCGTGCGCGGCAGTCTGTCCTCCGCCGAGCGCAATCCCCGCAAGTTTGATCTTGACGACGATAAAATCACGATACTTATTTTCGGGGGCAGTCAGGGCGCCTCTAAAATAAACTCCGTCGCTCTGGGGGCGCTCAAACATCTCGGACGGATGAAATCCCGCATACAGTTTTTGCATCTCGCCGGCGAAGCCGATTATTTCCGTGTGAAAGAGGGTTACGCCGAGGCCGGTTTCCGCGCGGCCGTTTTTCCGTATCTGCGCGAAATGGGTTCCGTTTACGCCTCGGCCGACCTGGCCGTTTGCCGCGCGGGAGCCACCACAGTCGCCGAACTCGCCGTTATGGGGGTTCCGGCGATATTCGTGCCCTATCCGCTCGCCACGGCCGACCATCAGACGAAAAACGCCGAAGCGCACATCGCCGCCGGTTTTTTGTCGGAGATTATTTCCGAAAATTATCTCACCCCTGAAATATTGGCCGCGAAGATGGAAAGTTTCGCGCTCGCGCCTTCCGCTCGCGCAAGCGTATCGCGATCGCCGTCGGCCGCCTCGGCCCTCGCCGACGAAGTCATCGCGCTTTGCGGCGGCGGGCAGTAGTTTTCCTGTCAAGTCATCAAGAAATGTAACTCTCTCTAAGAATCGTTGCGATGTAAATAAAGCGAATAGCGATTTACTGTTCACTATTTACTCTTACGAGTTTTTCGTAAATCCAAAAATAATTTGCTATCATCTCGCTTGCCGCAAATTTTCCGGCGATATCTGTTCTTATCCGTCGGGCAAGCCTCCCTCCGAAAGGAATTCTTAAAATGAAAAAACGAACCATTCTGGTAACGAACGATGACGGCATCCACGGCGCCGGGCTTCATCCCCTCGTCGCGGAATTGAGAAAGATTGCGCGGGTAATAGCGATGGTGCCCGACCAGGAACGCTCCGGAATGAGTCATTCCATAACTCTTCATAAGCCCCTTTGGGTCAGAAAAGTGGAAGATGATTTTTACATAACCACGGGTACTCCGGTAGATTGCGTCCGTTTTGCGATACTCCATATGTTCAGGAAGAAAATAGATATGGTGGTTTCGGGAATCAACACGGGGCCGAATCTGGGCGAAGACGTAATATATTCGGGCACCGTCGGAGGAGCGCGCGAGGGCGCGCTTCTGGGGAAACCTTCGCTGGCCGTTTCGCTCTCCGAGCTCGGAAACGACAATTTCACGGATGCCGCGAAGTTCTCCCGTCGTCTGGCGGAACTCGTTTTTCGACACGGGATGCCGCCCGACGTTTATATCAACGTCAACTATCCTGGCGTGAAACGCGGC
The DNA here is from genome assembly GCA_030018875.1 of Endomicrobiia bacterium. Lineage (GTDB taxonomy): Bacteria > Elusimicrobiota > Endomicrobiia > PHAN01 > PHAN01 > PHAN01. The sequence continues at coordinate 12,154 of JASEHK010000013.1, forward strand.
GTGGAGGTCACGACTCTGGGCAAGCGTGTCTACGACGAAAAAATACTCGCGCGAAGAGATCCCCGCGGCGGGACATATTTTTGGCTTTCCGGCAAAATACTCAAGAGCCGCTTCGTCAATGGCACGGATATAAGCGCCGTTGACGACGATAAGGTGTCCATCACGCCGCTGCGCATAGAAACGTCCGATCCCGCCATATACGGCGAAACTGCAAAGTGGCTGAAAGATTTAAGCTGATATCGCCGTTCGAGCCCGCTGGCGACCAGCCGCAGGCCATAGAAAAGCTTTCCGGCGACGCGCTCGCCGGCAAGAAGCACAATCTTCTTCTGGGCGTGACCGGCGCCGGAAAGACATTCGTAATAGCCTCCGTAATAGAAAAAATCCAGAAGCCCACCCTCATAATCTCGCCCAACAAGATTCTGGCGGCGCAACTTTACGCCGAGTTCAAAAAATTCTTTCCCGAAAACGCCGTCGAATATTTCATCTCTTATTACGATTATTATCAGCCCGAGGCCTACATTCCTCAGACGGACACTTTTATAGAAAAGGACGCGGCCGTCAACGAGCATATAGACCGGTTGCGCCTCAAGGCCACATCGTCACTGATGTCGCGCAGGGATGTAATAGTGGTGGCTTCCGTTTCCTGCATTTACAATCTCGGTTCTCCCGAGGACTACAAAAGATTCTCCGTTCTCGTCGAAAAAGGCGCTCAAAAAAACATCGGCGATATTTTGCGGGAGCTTGTTGCCGTGCAATACGAGAGGAACGACTTTGAGCCTTCGCGGGGACGGTTCCGCGTGAAGGGCGACACTCTCGACATATTCCCGGCTTATCTTGAAACGGGCGTGAGGATAGAGTTTTTCGGCGACCGCGTCGAGAGACTATCCGAGATAAATCTCGAGCCCGGATAAAATATACATATACCCCGCCAAACATTTTCTGACCGAACCGGAAAAACTCGGAATTGCGCTTTCCGCCGTCGAGACCGAACTTGCGGGCCGCGTAAAATATCTGGAATCGAGGGGCAAGCTCGTCGAGGCGCAGAGGATAGCCCAGCGGACGAATTACGACATAGAAATGCTCCGTGAAACCGGTTTCTGCCACGGGGTCGAGAACTATTCGCGTCATTTTTCGTCCAGAGATCCCGGAGCGCGTCCCGAGTGTCTTATGGATTATTTCCCCGAGGATTTTTTGGCGGTGCTGGACGAGTCGCACCTGACGGTCCCTCAGATAAGAGGTATGCAAGCGGGCGACCGCGCCCGCAAGGAGACGCTCGTTGATTTCGGCTTCAGGCTTCCGTCGGCGCTCGACAACAGACCGTTGAGGTACGACGAGTTCGAGGCGATGATTAAGACGGTCATTTACGCGAGTGCGACTCCCGGGGATTTTGAATTGGCAAAGTCCGGCGCGCCTGCCGAATTAGTGATACGTCCGACAGGACTCCTGGACCCATACGTCGAGATTCGCCCGTCGGATAATCAGGTCTCCGATGTCGCGGAGGAGATAAAAAAATGTATTCCGCTGGGCCGCGCGATAGTCAATACTTTGACGAAGAAGACCGCCGAGGATTTCGCCTCATGGCTCGACGAGAAAAAGTTTCGCGCGAAGTATTTGCACTCGGGCATCGCGGCGTTGGACAGAATAGCGATAATCAAAGATTTTCGTCTCGGCAAGTTCGACGTCCTCGTCGGGGTCAATCTCCTGCGCGAAGGCCTGGATATGCCGGAGGTCCTGCTCGTGGCTGTTTTCGACGCCGACAAAGAGGGTTTCCTCAGAAGCGAAAGAACGCTGATACAAATTTCGGGTCGCGCCGCGCGGAATATCGAGGGGAAGATAATACTTTACGCGTCTTCCGTTACAGACTCGATGCGTCGCGCGCTCGACGAGATGTCGCGTCGCAGGGCAAAGCAGACGCAATACAATCGCGCTTATGGCGTGACTCCGCGCAGTATCATCAAAGCCGTTGACGAACTCGCCGAATTTGAGCGCATCGCCAGACGCGAATCTCTATCTACCGTCGTCGGGGAATCCGCGGCCGAGTATTTTTCCAAAGATAAATTGCCCGCCTATATCGGACAACTCGAGGATGAAATGAAGCGCGCCGCCGACGAACTCGATTTTGAGCTTGCCGCGGCTTTGCGCGACAAGATAGTCGAGCTTAAAGGAATGTCGGCGGGCGCTCCGCCTCGTAAGGATACAGGTCGGGCCACGGAAGTTTCGCGTCGCGCGTCGAAGACGGCCGGAAAAACTCGCCCGCGCGTCCGCCGCGCGAAAAAATGATAGAATGAAAACGATGAATATTGAACTACGCATAAGTGTAGATAAAATCATATCCGCGGCGCTGGCCGAGGACTCGGCGTTCCGCGACGCGACCTCGGCGCTTATGCCGCGCCGCATCAGGCTCAAGGCGGTCGTCGCCGTTATGAAAGCCGGCGAGTCCGGCGTGATATGCGGCCTTGACGTCGCCGAGAGAGTCTTTCGGGCGGTATCCCGCCAGAATCGTGTAAAAATATTTGTCCCCGACGGAAAAAGAGTGTCGCGCGGCGATTCGCTGTTGGAAGTCAAAGGCCCCCTCGGCGCGATACTCTCAGCCGAAAGAACCGCGCTCAATTTTGTCGGGCGTCTTTCCGGCATCGCAACGCTTTCCGCCGCCTTCGCGTCGAAGGCCCGAGGAACTCGCGCGCGCATATTCGACACGCGCAAGACGACACCGGGTTTGAGGGCGCTCGAGAAATACGCCGTCAAGACGGGCGGAGGATTCAACCATCGCATGAGTCTGTCCGATATGGCGCTCGTAAAGGACAATCATCTTGCCGCCATGAGCGACCCTGAAAAATGGGTCCGCGCCGCTCGCGCCAGATATGGCCGAGGCGGAAAGAAAATCGAGATAGAGTGCGATTCGCTGTCGCGCATCATGGCCGTGTGCGAGGCCGCGCCGGACGCTATTCTGCTCGACAATATGTCGCCTTCGGAGCTCCGTGAGGCGATACGAACCGTCAGGAAAATCGCCCCGTCTATGGTCATAGAGGTTTCGGGCGGCGTCAAACTCGGCGATGTCCGTCGGATATCGCGTCTGTGCCCGGACAGAATTTCGGTCGGAGCGCTTACTCACTCCGCAAAGTCTTTAGACGTGTCGCTTGAAATCCCGCAATGAAAGATTTAAGAAATGAAGAATTTAAGAAAGGAAATATTCCTTAAACTTAAAAACGTCGGCCTCGTGTCCGGCGAAGCGCTCGCCTCGTCGTTGGGCGTGTCGCGCGCCGACGTGAACAAGCATATAAAAAAACTCCGCGAAATGGGATGCGTCATTTCCGCCGCGCGAAAATCCGGGTATATTCTGGAGTCCGTCCCGCAGTCGCTTACATTCGGGAATCTCGAAATCGCTCTCGCCGACAAGATACCGAATTTGAGGCTCGTAAACCTTGCTAAAACCGACTCCACACAACTACGCATAAAGGCTCTCGCCGAGAAGGGAGCCGCCGAGTGGCTCGTAGTCCGGGCGGATAAACAAACCGCCGGCTACGGCCGTCTGCGACGAGCGTGGACGTCGCCCGAAGGCGGCTTGTGGTTTTCCGTGCTACTGACTGCGTCTTTGGAACCCGCCGCCGCCCCGGCCTTTTCGCCGGCCTTTTCGCTGGCCGTGCGCTCCGCCGTCGAGGCTGTATCCGGTGTGAAATGTTTCTTGAAATGGCCCAATGACGTTCTTGTCGCCGCGCCGAGCGTGAAAAATCCGCTCATCGCCGGCGGCTTTAAAAAAATCGCCGGAATAATCACCGAGATATCCGCCGATACCCAGAGGGTGCACTGGCTTGCCGTCGGCTGCGGGATAAATGTTTCCAACCGTCTTCCGTCGGCCACGCCGTTTCCGGCATCGTCGCTTAAAAAGGCCGGCGCCCGTCGTCGAACCAATCCCGCCGAGATACTTGCCGCCGTATTGTCGTCGGTGAAAGATGTTTACGACGCCTACGTAATGCGCGGGTTCAAGCAGTTCGCGCGGGAATACGATTCTTACAATATCTTGACCGGACGAGAAGTTTCGGTGGAATCATTCGACGGAATCGCCCACGGCGCGGCGCAGGGCGTTGACGAGCATGGCCGTCTCGTGTTAAGGACTGCCGAGGGCATAAGAAACGTAATAGCCGGAGATGTCACGATAAAACAAATACGCTGAATACCCGGGGCGTCATCACACTTGTCCAATTCGGACAGCATATCTTGACGGAAATTGTATTTTCGGAAGTGGAAAGTAGGAAGTGGGAAGCGCTGATGTGGACGGCAATGAGGCGTCATAACCTTTAACGGAGAAGAATATTATGGATGAGCATATTTTATGGTGGAGAAAAAAGATACTGCTTCGGGCTGCGAGCGCGCTGGAGGCGAATGGCTTTGCCGTTGATATCGCCGATACCCTCGCTGCCGCCGCCGATGTTGTTTTGGATGCCGTTCCTCAAGAATTCTCG
>JASEHK010000140.1 GCA_030018875.1 Endomicrobiia bacterium
TAAAAATATAATGCCGCTCGCGCGCAAAAAATTCGAGAATAAGCTTTGGTTTTCCGACGAAGGATGGGACGATGTCACGCAACTGCACTCGCGCGTGCTTAAGGTCTTGGAGCACGCCGTCAAAGCCATTCGCGACAACGATAAGGAGTACGCCCAACTCGTCGCCAACTCCAAACCCGAGATAGGCAGTTACGAGGACGAGCTTCGCAGAAAGCATATTGCCCGTCTGAACTCTGGGTTGAAGGAATCGCTGGAAACCTCCAGCATTCACATAGACCTTATAGACCAGTTCAAGCGCATAAACTCGCACACCGCCGCCATCGGTTTTGTGATATTGTCATAAATAAGTTGTCCTGCGTCCGCGTCCGTCGGAGATTGAAGAATATTTTTGTCTGAAGAATATTTGGAAAGTTTTGAGGAGAGATATTTTATGAGCGAACACGAACAACCCGCGCTTTTCAAAGAAGAAGAACTCTCGAAGTTGCCTATCACCAAAGTCATAAAGCGCGACGGACGCATAGTGGCTTTCAACCGCGGCAAAATAGTGGATTCCATATTTCGCGCCGCCGTGGACGTCGGCGGCTCCGACCGCGTTTTGGCCGAAGAACTTTCCGACAAGGTCATAGCGCTGATGAAGCAGATATATCAGTCCTCCGCCACTCCGTCGGTGGAGGAGATACAGGATCTTATAGAAAAAGTTCTGGTCGGCAACGCCCACTATCGCACCGCCAAGGCATACATTCTTTACCGCGACGAGCATAGACGGATACGCGAGCGCAAAGACGCCAAAATTGTCGTGGAGGACAATGTCCCCTATAAAGTCCTTTGGCGGGTGTATTCGTGGAACGTGGACCACGGTTGCGACACCACCGAGAATATCGAGAAAACCATTCGCGACGGAAAGTTCCCCGAACTTGTATCTTCGGCCGAAAGGCAGTACCACGAAAACATCGGCGAAGCGGCCGAGAGGATTCTCGAACGCGCCGACAAGATAAAACTCGTGATAGTGGCGGGGCCTTCGTCGAGCGGCAAGACCACGACCACGCTTAAAATCGGCGAGAAACTCGGACTTAAAAATCTCTCGTTCGTTTCCATAGGTCTCGATAATTATTTCAAGGACCTCGAGGAACATCCCAAAGACGAGTACGGCGATTACGATTTCGAAACGCCCGAGGCGCTGGATCTTAAACTCATCAACGAGCATTTGTTCGACCTGATGAGGGGAAAAACCATAAAAATGCCGGTGTATGATTTCAAGACCGGCAAGCGCAAGCTCAACGCCAAAGAGTTCCGCCTCGAAAAAAATCAGATACTGCTTATTGACAGCCTGCACGGACTTTATCCCGCCATGACGGCCTCGATACCCCACGACAACAAGTTCAAGTTTTACATCGAGGCGCTCTGTCAGATAAAAGATTCCAGGGGCGAGTTTATGCGCTGGTGCGATTTAAGAATGTTAAGGCGCATGATAAGAGATTCATGGCACCGCTCCTACAATCCAATGCGCACCGTCGGACATTGGCATTACGTAAGGCGTTCGGAAAAACGCCACATAGTGCCGTTCATCAACAAATCCGACTACATTTTCAACGGCTCGCTTCCGTACGAGTTGCCGCTCCATAAAAAATATCTTTTCAAATTTTTTGACTCGATACTCGAAAAATACAAAGACGATTCCAAAAAGGTGGACGCCTACATCCGGGCCAAGCGCGTATACGACATACTCAAGGAGTTCAAGACCGAACCCGATGACGCGTGCGTTCCGAAAAACTCGCTTATGAGGGAGTTTATCGGCGGCAGCGAGTATCATTATTGAGGCGGACTTATGAAATGCTACGTTGACCGCATAGAGGACTCGAAGTTCGCCGTGATAAATGTAATAGGCGGCGGCGAGATGATAATTCCGGTGAGGCAGTTTAAGTTCAAAATCCGCGAGGGGATGCACCTCGACGTAGATTTTCATCCCGACGCGAAATCCGAGCGCGACACGCTTGAGAGAGTAAAAAAACTCCAGGCCCAACTTTTGGCCCGGTCGAAAAAAAATAAATGATAAAAAGAACATTGATTATTTCAGTATTCGTAGCGTTTGTATCGGCAGTCGCGTGCGCCTCCGATGACATAAAGGTCTGGTTTTCAAATCCTGACTCGGCGCTGGCGCCCAGTCCGCTGTCGCACGATTCATCCAAAAGAATAGACGAGGCGCTTTATGATTTTATAGATTCGGCGCAGCAGGGCGCGACCGTGTATGTCGCTATTTTCGAGATGAACCTCAACGGTTCCGGCGATGCCGCGCCCCTCAAAAATATAAAGGGTCTCTTGAACGCCAAACGCGCGTCGGGGACGGCGGTTTACGTGGCAGGTCACTCGACAGTATCTTTGGCAGGCCTGACTTTTCCGACGACGGTTTATCGCGCCGCCTACGAAGGCGAAGGCACCGAGGGCTCCGGCGGTCTCATGCACAACAAGTTCGTCGTCCTGAAGGACTCCGCCGTCTGGACGGGCTCATATAACTTTACTGTGAGCGCCACCCTTCAGCAGGATAACAATGCCGTTTCTATTTACTCTCCTGAACTCTCTCGAGTATTTGAGACGGAGTTTATAAATATGTACGGCCCGCCGCTCGGAAGGTCAACGAAAGAGTTCGGCGCGATAAAAGTTTCTTCCGCCGTCGCCGCAGGCACAAACGTCAGCGGCTCGTCGGTAACTTTGCCGGGCGGCTCCGTGATAAAAGTATATTTCAACCCCTACACACTGCCCAAGACCATCGCCACAGCCATAGAAGACGAGATACTCTCCCCGACGCGTACCGCAATTCCCGCGCCGCGGGAGAGTGTATTTTTTGCGACCGCGTGGTTTTCCAGACTTTCGATAACAGAGGCTATGAGGGAATCTCTTGGCGCGAATGCCGCCGTCGGGATAGCCGGCGTTATGGACGATCAATCGAGCAACAACACTGTTTACTATTCGCTTAAAAACTCGTCCGTCGCGGTTACTTGGGATTCCAGGCGTTCGTCTTTCGGCAGCGGACTTATGCACCACAAGTTCGGCGTCATAGACCCAAATCTCAAGAATGCCCGCACCATCACCGGTTCCGCCAACTGGTCTAACTCAGGAGCCACGGCCGACGGTAATAACAACGACGAAAATATCGTGATAATATACGACCCCTCGGTCAGCGGAAAATACTACAAAGAGTTTCGGCGAATGTTCGCGCTCACCGGCGCCGTCTCTCCCGCCGCGTTCGTCAAGTCCGTTGATAACGTAGTGATGTATCCCAGTCCCGCGCGGACATCCGCGGTCATAGGATTCGACATCTCGGCGCTCGTCGAAAAAATCACCGTAAAGATATACACGCTTTCCGGCGAATTGGCGCGCGCAATTACGCCCGAAACATATTATCCCGGCTTTTACAACGAAGTCGCCTGGGACCTTAAAAATACGGCGGGCCAACGCGTCGCCCCCGGCCTTTATTTCATAAAAGTCGAAGTCGAAACCCCCGACGGAAAGTTCTTCGCGCTCAAAAAAGCCGCGGTGGGCAAATAAAGTAAATAGTAAATAGTGAATAGTAGATGGTGAATGGTGAAAAAGTAATCCATGTTTTGCATATTGCGGACAATATGAGAAAAACCGGTCATTTGGCCACTATATTCCCGATGGTTATTCACCGTTACGCTTGCTCCCTTGTCGCTTGTCATTGCGAGGAGCCCCGCATCAGCGTGCGGGGTAAACTCCGCGACGAAGTCCCGCCAAGGGCGGGACCACGCCCCTTCGGGGCTCGCAATGACAATAATGGTTTCGCTTTCCGCCGCGCCCTTGTCTTTACCATTTACAGTTTACTATTTACGATCCACCCTCTCTACGCCGCCGGCACGGCCGCGGCGGAGTTTCTTAAAGTCACACCCGGCGTTCGCGCCGCCGCAATGGGCGGAGCGTTCACCGCTCTTGCCGACGACAAAACCGCCATTTATTACAATCCCGCCGGACTATCGCAGCTCCGTTGGCGTGAGGTCGCGATGTCATACGACAAATGGATACTCGATACGTCTCTTGCGAACCTGACTTATGCGCACACCTTCGGTCTTTCCGGTTCGGCGGCTCTGGGTGTTACCTATTATGATTCGGGAGCCATCGAAAAACGCGGCGACACGAAAGACTCGGGCGGCAGTTTCAAACACACCGGCATGGCCGCCCGCGCGGCCTATGGAAATGAGTTTTTCGAGGGCGTTTCTCTCGGCGCCGCGCTCAAGTACGTCGGCGAAACGCTTGACGCCGATTACTCCGGAGGATTCGCCGGCGATATCGGAGTCCACTACAAAACCATATTCGATTTCGGCGAGACATCTTTCGGCGCGGCCGCGCAGAATGTCGGCACGAAGATTTGGGACGAATACGACATGCCCCTGCTCATCAGGGCGGGCGCGGCCGTCAAGCCGTCGAAAGATTTTATGACCGTCGCCGTGGAATACGTCGCGCCTCAGGCGGGAATACCTTACGCGGCGCTCGGATTCGAGATAACCCCCGGGCCGCT
>JASEHK010000141.1 GCA_030018875.1 Endomicrobiia bacterium
TCACTTTTTCACCCTTTTACTTTTTCACCTTTTTACTTTTTCACCTTTTTACTAAATGTATTCCCTGAGATGCTTGCTACGGGATGGATGTTTGAGTTTGCGAAGGACCTTGGCTTCTATCTGGCGGACGCGCTCTCTGGTGATATTGAATGCCTGCCCGACCTCTTCAAGCGTGCGCTGATGACCGCCGTCGAGCCCGAAACGCATCCTGATGATTTCGGCTTCGCGGGCGTGAAGGGTAGAAAGTATTTTCTCTATGGCTATGCGCAGACGCATCTGATAGAGCGCGCGCGACGGAGAAAGCGAGTTTCGATCTTCTATCAAGTCTTCGATGCGCGAAGATTCATCGTCGTCAACGGGAGTAGCGGTGGAGATGGGCTCCTGCATCAGAGAGAGTATCTCTCTGGTTTCGGCCACGCCAAGATGAAGATGTTTGGCGTAATCCGCTATTGACGGGTCGCGGGCGCATTCCTGCTGATACTTGCGGCGGATTTTCGATATCTTTGATATCATCTCTTTTTTATGCACCGGAATGCGTATGGTTCTGCCATGGTCGGCTATGGCGCGGTTTATGGATTGTCTGATCCACCATGTGGCGTAGGTGGAGAACTTGAATCCCCTCTTCCACTCGAACTTTTCGACAGCGCGCATCAGGCCGTGGTTTCCCTCCTGTATGAGGTCGGCGAGTTCCAGAGGGCTCTGGTTGATATATTTTTTCGCTATCGAGACGACGAGCCTCAGATTGGCGCTGATGAGTTTGGATTTATCTTCGTGAATTTGTTTTTCGAGGACCTCTATGCGCTCTTTCATATAAAAGAGATCGGCGGTCGGCATGGGAATGGAGCTCTCGAAGTCCTTGAAACGCTCAAGGTCGGCGGCGCATGATATCAGAGCATTCTCGGCGGCAGCGGCGCTGATGCGGGTCTTGGCCATGAAATCTCGGTGGCTTATTTTGCGGCGGAGCAATCTGGCGTGAATATTTTTAAGCTCGGGCACGCTCATTTTTATACGCCGCTCGACGGCGTTAAGATGCCGCTTAAGCTCTATGCCTTTTTCGGCCAGAGTCTTTATTTTGTTGGTGAGCCGCTTGATTTTATTCTGATTGAGATTAAGGGAGATTATCTGATTGAGGAGCTTGAGTTTGGCGGCATCTCTCTTGAGCGTGATATTCTCCCGGACGCGCGCGCTCATGGATTTCGCGACGACCTGCTCGGTGAGACGATTGAGCACGCGCTCGGAGGCGTTTATGGAGTTGACGACCTTGCGGATTTTGCGCCGCATGTATGCGAGCTGACCTTCGGATTTGCGGCCGCGCTGCATAAGTTCCTTCTCGGTCATTTCGTCCTGGTCTATGAGCGTGGCCCAGTTTTTGATTTCCTTGAAAATGATGGGCGACGAGAGAATCATCAGTTCGAGCTTTCTCTCATTGTCGCGGATGCGGCGGGCGAGGTCTATCTCCTCTTCCCATGTAAGCAGCGGGGTCTTGGCGGTCTCGCGCAGATATATTCTTACGGGATTTTCCAGCGCCTCTTTTTCTATCGCGCTGGCGAGTTCGGCCTTATGGTGCTCGACAGCCGCGACGTTCGCCTCGCCGTGGAACTCATCGTTCTTGTCCGAGACGACAACGCCGGCGGATTTAAGAGAAACCAATAGTTTCTCGTAAAATTCTTTGGAGAAATATTCCGGCGGTATGCGGGCGTTGAGTTCTTCGTAGGTGATACGGGAACCGTGGGACTTGGCGTGTCCGACGATTTCTTTAAGTATTTTTTTTGACATAATTTTGTTTTCTTTTTTGTCGGCGCGCGGCGACTGAGCCTCAGGAAGATTGCCCCGGGCCGCTGTGTTGCGCGCGCGGATTTTTGAGGCGTTGAAGGAGCGCATGGTATTCGTCGCGTTTTGCAGTGTCGCCGCTCCCGATACTGAGCGAGGCCCCAAGTTCGGATTCAACAACTTTCAACCGGGCGCGCAAAACGGCCTCCGACATCTCTTTTTGTATCCTCTCTATGCACTCATCTATCGGGATGTTTATTTCGCGCAGGGCCAACGAGGAAAACCATTCCTTCGACGAGGCGGGCAGACAATCCGCGATGGCCGACACATCAATTTTGCCGCGGAGCGAATAGTCTTCGCGAATTTTTTTCCAGACGGCGCGGCAATCGTCTTCGAAAAATATTTCCTCGCTGAAGGCCGCCGCGCAGTCGGGCCGCTCTAAGAGCATACAGACAAGGGTCTCTTCTCTGGAAAGCGACTTTTCCTTCGGGCGGGAAGACTCAGGCGCGGCAATTCGCTCTTCTTGCCGACGGCCTGGGAATTCTTTCCGGCCGAAGCCGCCGGCTTTTTGCCGGAGGCACAGCGAGTACTCGGCCGCCACTATATTAAGGTCGGCGCCGAGTTTCTGAGCGACTATTTTAAGAGTTTCCTGCGCGATAAGCGGACTTTTGATTTTGGCCACGTTGGGAAATATCTCTTTAAGGCAGGCCAGCTTCTCGAGAGACGACGATGCCCCGTGCTTCGAGACGAGATAATCGCAATGAAAATCGAAGAAGTTTTTTTTGTGGCGGCGGATATACTCGACAAACTCTTTGGCTCCGTTTTTGATGATATATTCGTCGGGATCGGTTTTATCGGGAAGAGTCACCACATAAAATTCGACGTCGGTGTTTATAAGATGCTCCGCTGCGCGCACGGCGGCCATCAGTCCGGCGCGGTCGGGGTCGAATATCAGCGCGGTTTTTTTCACGAAGCGGCTTATAAGGGACGTGTGATACTCGGTAAACGCCGTGCCCAGACAAGAGACCGCGTTGGGAAGCCCGTACTGGTGCGAGACCACGACATCCACGTAACCCTCGACTATTATTATCTCGCCGGATTTTTTTATGCGTTCGCTACCCTCGAAGAAACCGTAAAGGTGGCGTCCCTTGACATATATGCGCGTTTCGGGAGTGTTAAGGTATTTCGGCTCACGGGCTTCGTCGAGAGCTCGTCCGCCGAAGGCAACGATGCGGCCTCGGGCGTCTCTGATGGGAAAAACGAGTCGCCCGTTCATATACTCGAAGGTTCTGCCTTCGCTCGCGCGGACAAGGCCGCAACTCGCGAGTGTCTCGCCTGAAATTCCCTCTTTCGATAGAATGGAAACAACATCGCCCTGAGAAAATCCTATTGAGAATTTTTCTATGGTCTCTTTGGTGATGGAACGGGTTTTGAGATACTCAAGCGCGTTTTTGCCGGCGTAAGTATCAAAAAGCGTTTTCTTATAATGCTCGCTCGCGCGTTCCAGCGCGGCATAAAGTTTGCGATCCTGCTCGGCGGCCGCCGAATTTTCGTAGTCGTCGCGCACCGCTATTCCGACCTCGGCGGCGATTTTGCGCACAGCCTCGGGCCACGATATTTTCTCGTATTCTTGCACGAATTTAAAGACGTCGCCGTTGGCGCCGCAACCGAAGCAGTGGTATATTCCTTTGTCGGGACTTACGAAAAACGACGGGGTTTTCTCAGTATGGAAGGGACAGCGGGCGCGATAATTCCGCCCTGATTTCTTTAGTTCGGGAAGATACTTCTCGACGACGGCGACGAGGTCGGCCTTGGCTTTGATGTCTTCGAGGGTTTTTGCTGGTATGGACATGGCTTTCCAAGCCGACCCGGCGGGGCGGACAAAAGCGAAGAGGGCGCCGACGAAAAAATAAATGCCAACGAAAAAATAAATGCCGACGAAAAAATAAATGAAATATATAGCGCCGGAACTTCAATATGTTTTTTTAGGAAACTCGCGAGAAGCGGCGGAATCCCGAACAGGGGACGATGTCGAGCGCGATTCCGCCGATTTTCAGAGCGTCAAAAAGAAGGTTAAGCCCGAGATTGTCCGAGGAGATGTGGCCGGCGACGACAATGTTGACGCGGTTTTCCTTTGCCTTCTTGTAATGGTCTTCACTCAAATGCATGGCCACGACCGTTCCGACCCCTGAAGTCGCCAATGAATTAAATATGTCCTTGGACCCTTCGGTGCCGCCGGTCATATCCACAAGCACCCGTCCGGCGCGGCGGGACTTGTCCCCCACCAGAACATTAGGCCCCGAGCCCGCTTGGGTCGCGGCGCGATATTCGGGTATGTCTTTTAGTATTTTGACGACGTCGTCGAGGAACTCAGGTTTTTTTTCGGCGAAAAGTTTTGAAAGATACGACGCCACATGGTTGTCAGCCGGAGTATGGACGCACATAAACGGCACGTCCAGAAGCCGCGCCGCGTCAACAGCCCGCTCGTGATTCGCGGGCGCCACCCGTCGGGCGACTTCCGACATTCTTTCGGCGGTGAGATCCTCGACTATGTTTATCGGCACGCCTGCCGCCGAAAAAATGTCGGACTGCATCTTCATCACTTCGTAGAACCTTGCGTATGCCTTACCCTCCGGATGGTGGGCGATGATGGCGTCTATTTTGCGGCCGTTTTTTTTCAAAGCC
>JASEHK010000142.1 GCA_030018875.1 Endomicrobiia bacterium
CGCTTTTGTATTCGCCGGCATAATATTCGGACGATTTTTTCATTTTTTCTCGTCGGTGTTTACGGATTTCCTGAAACACGAACAGCATCGCGGAACGATGGAGCACCTGATGTGCGCGCCGACGGCTTTCTCCTCGACGGCATACGCGGCCGCGGCCGCCAAACTGCCGCGTTTCGCCGTTGAAATAACCGCGCTGGCATGGACGGGATTCGCGCTCGGCTTAAGGTTTCGCCCGACGGACATAGCCGGCGTCGCGGCGCTTTGCGTGATTACCGCGGCAGGCTTCGCCGCGACGGGGATTTTCTTTGCGGGTCTCGCGCTGGATATTAAAAGAAGCGAGCAGGCCGGCTGGTTGTTCTCTTCGCTCGTCGAGATACTCAGCGGCGTGTACTTTCCAGCAACGCGCCTGCCGGGCGCCGTGGGCTGGATATCTTCCCATCTTCCGACGACGGCGCTTCTTGATATGTGGCGCGGGGCGCTGTCGGGAAACGCGCCGCGATTCGGAAATCTCTTGCTCGCGGGGGCAACGGCGATACTGATGATATTTGCGGCGGACGCTTATTTCAGGAGGGCTTTGCGCGGGGCGGCCAGGAGAGGAGACGTCTCGATTTACTGACGAGCGCATAGATAGCCGGGGATATGGCCGAAGCCGCCGAGGACAGGGCGGCGGCAAGAAGCGCAAAAGGCCTGGCGCACCTGTAAAACAACATCGCGGGAGCGGATGATGCGTCGTACCTGCGGGCAATGAAATATCCGGACGGAAACAAGACAGCCGCCGCGTAGGCGGCCTTTTTTTTGAGCGTTCCCAGAATGGCGAAACGTCTTATGAAGCCTTCGTGGGATAGCGTTTTCCGTCGGGAAGCGCCGCCGCCGTCGGCGCGGAACATCGCAGAGGATATTTCCAGCCGCGCGCAAAAGCGCATGGCCTTCGCGCGGCCAAGGTCGGCCGTCCGTCGGCCGAAACGGCTCGCGATAATTTCGATGTCTCCCCGCCATCTGTCGTCGAGGCCGCCGTGCCCGGCGGCGTGAATTATTATATCCGCGCACAAATCTTCCGGAGAAAATATTTTCACGTTCGGCGGCATACCGTCGGCGCGGCGGGATGCCGCGAGTATTGATTCAAGTTCGGCGCGGGACGCGTACCACAGTCCGTCGTGCACGTCGAACGGCCGCGCGCGGCCGGAAGCGTATTCGTAGGTCTGAGAATCCTTCATCCTTTTTGCGAAGCCCATCCGCGCAAGCGCCTCCGCGACACGCTTGTAATCATCCGGCGAGGCCGCCAGAATGTCCGTGTCCTCCATTATCCGAGACGAAGCCGCGGCATCCGACACAGATATAATCGCCGCGCCTTTTAGAAGATATATGTCTGACGACGTCGCCAGACGAGAGAGTTCGACGATGGAGCCGAGCGCGGCGATGTTGGCGAAAAGGGTCTCATTCATACGTCACTCTTATGTCGCGCAGAGACCCTGACTTTATTTCATAAGACATCACAGGCGGCATCACGGATGATTCGTCGCGAAGAGAGAACGGCACCGCCTGCGGCAACGGCGACGGCGCAGAGGAAGCGGAACCGATGGAAGTGGCCGGCAAACTTTCCACGGATTTTATTTTCCTTGAAGTATCAAGCGCGACGACGGCATCCGAAACGCTTCCTCCGGCGGAAACTCTGAAGAAATAGTCCGACGATGACCCGTCCGGCGAGCGCCGCGCAGCCGTGCGCAGGACGAACTTCTTGATATGGGAGGGGGGCGAGCCGCGAGTTCTCAATATCGCCTTAAACGATTTTATTCCATCGCGGCCGGGCTCGGCTGATATCACGCCGGTAACCGCCGACGGAGATACTATACCCGGAGTGAAGACGGCCGGCGTTTCGGCAAACTCTGAGACGGGTGGTTCCGAAGCCGAAGACGCCGCGGGATTTTCACTCGGCAAAACGACTTCGCGGCGAGTCGGCGAATAAACCGAGCCGGCAGCATCCGACGGTTCCGCGAGACCTCGCGGCGCCGATGTTTGTGCGTCCATCAAACTATTCCCGAAGGAAACACTCAAAGTAATCCTATGGGAGTTACCCAGAACGCCGTAGGGGTTGAAAGAATAATCCAGTTTCAAATCGCCCGACGACGAGCCTATCTTCATTCCCGCTCCGACGGCAAGACCGCTCAAATCGTCGAGTTCCGGGCCGTAAAGACGCCAGCGATACCCGGCGCGAAACGCAAAACTCTCCACGGGAAAATATTCCGCGCCAAAATGAAAAGACGGATAGTTGTCCGTCGGCAGGGACGTCTCAAAAACGCCGCGCAAGCGTCCGGCCGAACGCAAGTCCGCCGAGTAGTCCGCGCCGAGTCTCAAAGAAATCGGCAGAGGATAACTTTTCCCTCCGACGGCTATCGGAGTCCCGATGTTCCTGATGACCGCGGCCAACGAGACTCCGTCGGAATACTCGTAGCGGATTCCCGCGTCAACGGCCGCGCCCCATCCCGCGCGGTCGTCTATCGTCTGATTGATTAACTTGGCGGCGGCGCCGACGGAAATCCTCTGCCCGAAACCTCGGGCAGCCGCAAAAGAAAGAGCGGCGTCATAGGCCGCAAAATATCCTTCCGCGACGGAGACCGGCTCGAAAGGATCGTCTTCGCTTGTCCCGCTCCTGCGCTCGATATCCGACGGAGTATAGAGTCCGTAAAAAGCCGCTCCCCAACGATATTTGCCCGACAAATTTCCTCCGGCGAAACCCAGATAGTCGTGCCTTATCCCCTCGAATGACTCGTTGTGGGCGGCCGCGATTTCTTTTCTCGGAACGAACATCAGACCCGCGGGGTTCCAGTAAATCGCGGTTGCGTCGTCGGCAACGCTCGAAAACGCCCCGGCCATCGAAGATGCTCTGGCGCCCGCGCCGATTTTAAGAAATGCCGCCGAGGTCGTTCCGGCGTCGGGATGAATTTTGACGGCGCAGAAAACCGACGGCGCCGACATCAAAACGATGATTGCCGCGGAGACGGAAAATTTTTTCATTGTCCTCATCAATTTATCACCGCCAATTTCTTTTTCAGGGACTTTACCGCGGATGCCGAGCGCGCCTCTATCCTCCAGATATAGACTCCGCTTGCCACGCGCGAAACGTCCCACTCAATTTCGGAAGCTATGCCGGCGGGATTGTCGCGCCGCTCAAGAACCGCTACGAGTTCTGCGTCCACATTGTAAATCTCGACGGTGACATCAGCCTTGTCTCCGAGATAATATTTGAAACGGGCCTTGCCGCCGCGGGCCGGATTCGGATACGCGTAGGTCTTGTCGAACGATATCAACTCCTCGGCGCCCGTCACATATTCCATTATGGCGTAGAGCGAAAAACCCGGAACGTGAGCTCCGACTTTCCTGAGCGACGGCTCCACGAAAGAGGTATTGACGGTCTGCCACAGAGATTTGTCGTCGGAATATCTGTAAAGCCTCAGATTTTCTTCGTTCATTCCCGAAATATCGGAAGCGATGTAAGGCAGTTTTATGGTTACGGGCGCGAGAAAACGCTCGAACTTTTCGCCGTTTAATTTCGTGGCCCCGAACTCGTAAATCCTCAATGTTTTTTTCGCGGAGGCCGGCACGCCGCCGTCGGGAAGCGACGGGGGCACTCTTATTCCTATGAAAACACTTTCTCCGAGAGCGGATTCGGGTATCAGCGCCTCGACGGTCGTGCCGTCGGCCAGAGGCAGCGTAACCACCCGAGCCGCGCCCGGCGCGACTTCGACGCCGTCAACGACGGCGAAGGCCGAGGCGGCATTGGAGAACTCTATAGAATCGCTCAATGAGTCGAAGGCTTTGAGACGATAAAAATATGTCGTTTGGTTCAAGACGCCCGAGTCCACGACGGAAGATACGCCCGCCATAACCGTCTTTATCTCGGAAAATCCGCCGCCGGAATATGTGCTTCTGTAAATCTTATAACCCACGACATCGTTACTGCCCGCGCCATCGGCGGCGGATTTTGTCCAATTAAGAACGATGCGCCCGCCGCCGTCAAAAGGCGCGTCGGACGCGGCGAGATTCGTCGGCGGAGGCGGAGAATTGTTGACGATAAATCCGGCGAGCGCCCGTCTGGCGGATGAAGCGTTGGCGGTCAGTCTCAAGGCGTATGAGCCGTCCTGAAGCCCGCCTGTATTCCATTGGGCGACGTTTATGTTCTCGGCGGACGGCGAGGCGCCGGATGTAATACTTGACCAATCGGCGGCGGTGTCTTTTTTATATTCGAGGAGATATGCGTTCGTCGCCTCGTCTTTTATGACGGCGGAGACGGATACGGAGTTGACGACGACATCATATTCGTCGGGATAATTTATGGAGACGATTTTTTCGCAGCCGAACGCCCAGAAACTGCCCGCATTTGTGCCGACAAAGATTCTGCCTCCGGCGACGGCGACCGATGCCGTGACTCCGGCGCCGAGCC
>JASEHK010000143.1 GCA_030018875.1 Endomicrobiia bacterium
GGATTTTATACGTTCTATGCGCGCATGTAAATATCGGCCGGGACAAATCGTATTTGCTTTTTCGAAGTCGCGATGTCCATTGATTTTATCCACCGATATGGCAAAAGCATTACAAAGCCAAGCACCTAATTCCACTATTCGACGGTGCTGTGTTTCAGTTATGTCCGCAATATCATAATCGCCTATAACCGCGACGCCGACATTGCCGGGATTTTTAGTTCCCACGTGGGCGGCCACATCCATTGAGCGTAAATCTTCAAAATTGTTTATTCCGAACGAGGCGAGCTTTTTTGCAAAAACGGGGCCGATGCCTTCGATTTTGAGCACAATTTCCGAAGAAGGTAAAGTTTTCTTGTTATCGTCCATTGTAATGAGGGCGGCGCTGCTATTTTAACGGGAGAATAAAACAAACGCTACAGTCAAATCCCGATTATCAGTCCAGCATATACTCTTCGAACGGAATCTTTTTGGCGCGGAGTTCTTTTCTCCAGAGGTCTTTGGCGAGGGGCATTTTTTGGCGGGAGAGTTTCACCCATTTTGATTCGGGCGGAGAGAATAATTCGACGGCGGTCTTGTACCATACGTAGGCGTATTTTATCGAGGATTCTTCGCGCTCTCTTTTGTTTCCGGCCTCGATTATTTCGATACGAACGCCGTATTCGTCGGCGACTATTTTGCCTTTATCAAATTGCTTTTTTAATTCCGACTTCTCGGCGGCAAGTTTCTCGTCGAAAAATGCGGATTTAAGCGCGGGGTTTCCGTGCCACTGCCAATACTTCTCCCCCTCCATATAGGCGTGGCGCGCGCGGGCCACAACATCTATGTATACGATGGCATAGACGGCGATTATCGTGGCGACGGCCGTAACGGCGACGCGCTGCCATTTTTGAGGAAGGAGTTTTTCAAACATAATTTCTACCGCTTTCTAATCATCACGCAAAAGGTCATCTTTAGTGAGGCCCGCCTGTCTAAGCACGGACAGCAACGTGCCTTTGGCAAGTTCTCTGTGTAAAGGCACAACCACACAATACTGTCCCTTGCGCAAACTGACGTGGGAACCTTTTTGTCTGACAACGACAAACCCACGGCTCAGCAGAATACCGACGATTCGCTTGCCCGCTATTACGGGAAGTCGCGTCATTTAACGCTCACTTCAAGTTCCGACAGCGTTAAATCCTCGGAACGATCGGGCATATAGGCGCGGCCAAAACTCTCTATATAGAGTTCGACGGCCTCTTTCAGATTGGCCTTGGCTTCGGAGGTGGTTCTACCCTGACTGACTACTCCGAGTTCAAGACAATGAGCGACATACCACTTGCCTTCCCTCGTAATAATGGAAGTGAACTTTTTTTTCATAGAAATTTCCCGCGAAACCGTCGTTATGCCGACGGCCTTATTTGTTATACGCCATCGTCACGCAGTTCTCGACGGGGCATATCGTGGCGCAAAGGCCGCAGCCGACGCATTTTTCTTCATCCACGGTCGGTATGCGCTCTTTGTCGAGCGTAATGGCCTGATGGCCTCCGTCGGAACAGCCCAGATAGCACAGGTCGCATTTGGCGCAAAGTTCACGCTCTATCTTGCTGATAGGGCGCGGCTCTCTTGCGAGCGCGGCGTGAGACGATATCTTCTGCGCCGAGACGCCGACCATTTCTTGTATCGTCTTAAAACCCTTTTCATCCATGAAGTTCGAGAGCCCGTCGTTGAGGTCCTCGACGATGCGGTATCCGTAATGCATTACGGCCGTGCAAACCTGAAGACCGGAGGCGCCCATCAGCAGAAACTCGGCGGCGTCCTGCCATGTCGTTATACCGCCCATTCCCGATATCGGAAGGCCGATGCGCTTGTCGAGATAAAGTTCCGTGATGAAGCGAAGCGCGATGGGTTTCACCGCTGGGCCGGACATCCCGCCGAGAGCGGATTTTCCGTTTACCGTCGGGCGCGGGATGAGTGTGTTGAGGTCAACGCCGATGACGGCCTGCACGGTGTTTATCGCGGCGAGAGCGTCGGCGCCGCCGTTTTTTGCCGCCAGAGCCGGCTCTCTCATATCGGTGATGTTCGGTGTGAGCTTTGCGATGACCGGCAATTTGCCGGAGACCTTTTTGACCCAGGCGCAAACTTTCTCGACGTTCGACGGGGACTTGCCCGTCGCCGCGCCCATGCCTTTTTCGGGCATGCCGTGAGGACATCCGAAGTTAAGCTCAAGTCCGTCGGCTCCGGAATCAAGGACTCTTTTGGTGATTTCCGTCCAGGACGCCTCGTCGTTGGAGACCATCAGCGAAGCGATAATGATATTTTTCGGATACTTTTTTTTCGTCTCGCGTATCTCTTTTAAGTTCTCGTCGAGAGACCGGTCGGTTATCATCTCGAGATTTTCGAGAGCTACCGCTTTTTTGTCCTCGAGATCCATACCGGCGATGCGGGGGCTGACGTTGACAATGGGGGTTTTCTCCTCAAGCCCCAGCGTCTTCCACACGGCTCCGCCCCAGCCCGCCTCAAAAGCGCGCTGGATCATTTCTCCGTTGTTGGTTACGGGGCTCGACGCCAGCCAGAAAGGGTTCGGCGATTTGATGCCGCAAAAATTAATGGAAATGTCCGCCATAAAACCTCCTTGTAATGTGATAAAGTGACTTTTTCACCTTTTCACTTTTTTACCTTTTCACGCCTTTTACCTTTTCACCTTTTTACTTTGTCACTTTTTTACTTTATCACTTTCCGTTATTTCTTATCAATCTCCAGAACCGTCCGCAGCATTACATTTATACCCTTGCAACACGCATCAAGAGACGTATGCTCCGGTTCGCAATGGCTGTGTCCGTCCTTACTCGGCACGAAGAGCATGGTAGTAGGCATAATATCGGCGACATACTGCGCGTCATGCCCCGCGCCGCTGTACATTTTTTTACTCGTATAACCGTATGCGTCCGCGCTCCTCTGAACAAGGGCGACTAATTCTTCGTTGAATTTGACCGTTTTACGCGCCCACGCCTCCTCGTAATTAACCTCGCACTTGTCAAACTCTTTAGGCATGTTCTTTATTATGTCCACCACCTGTTTTATGACGGCGGGATCTTTGTGCCTGGCGTCCAGCGAGAAATCCACAGCGTCGGGAATACAAGTGTGAATATTGGGATGACAAAGGATATTCCCCGTCGTGTAAACCAGGTTCGGGTCGAGTTTGTCAAGTTCCGTATGCAGATACTTTATAGCGGATGCGGCAGCCAAAAGGGCGTCTCTCCTGAACGACATCGGCGTTGTGCCCGCGTGATCGGTCTGGCCATATGTCCTGATTCTGTAGTTGACCATTCCCACTACGCCCTCAACAACGCCTATTTCCATACCTTCGGATTCAAGTACGGGGCCCTGTTCAATGTGGAGTTCCAGCATGGCCGTGTATTCTTTGGGATTGAGACGATTGACTTCGCCGCCGACATAACCGCTCTGTTTCAAAGCATCGCCGAAGGTCTTGCCCTCGGGGCTTTTTGAGGCTATTATATTCTCCTTTGCGAACTTGCCGCAAACGACTCCCGACGACATCATTGCCGGCGGATATAGCGAACCTTCCTCGTTGGTCCAAATCATAGCAGTGATGGGATGCCTGTGAGGAATTTTTTTCGTAGCAATCGTTTCAACCACTTCCATAGCCGTGATGACGCCCAGAATGCCGTCGTAATTGCCGCCGTTTCTGACGGAGTCGGTGTGCGAGGCCATTACAATCGCCGGAAGTCCTTTTTCGGTTCCGGGAAGTGTGGCGTACACATTCGCCATATCGTCGGCGACGGTTTTGACGCCTATGGCTTCCATTCTCCTGACGAACTCCGAGCGCGCTTGGAGATCTTCTTTTGAGAGCGAAAACCTGGTTACGCCGCCCTGCCCCGTATCGCCGAATTTTGAAAAGGTCTCGATTTTGTTTTTTACTCTGTCTTTGTCGCAAATCAGCATGTTATTACACCTCACTATTTTAATAAATAAAACCGGATGCCGCCCAATTACTCCATTTTTTCAAGAACCAAAGTGGCTTTATTGGCGGCAATTAATTTTTTTCCATCGCCCGTCATTTTTTCTTCGGTTTCCGTCACAAAAACCGAGACCAATTTATATCCTTCTCTGCATTTCTCGTTAATAAAACTATCTATCTTACTCATAAAAAGATCCCTTTCTACTAAGTATCTCATAACTTCCTCCCCCTCGATAAAGTTCTTTTAATTATTTGTACAGCAATTCTAGCGCTTTATAGACCATAAACGCCGGCCAAAAAAGCGCCTTTACCAAGCCGAGCGCACCCCACCAGAAACCCGACGCGTGACGGATAAAAAAAATCGCGGCGCCGATAAAACCCATTCCGTAGATACTCATGGAATCTTTCATGATAAAATAACTTCTCCTAATTTTTAATATAACC